>NZ_JAFMOZ010000129.1:0-125176 GCF_019049615.1 Rahnella sp. BCC 1045
CATTTAACTAATGCCCAGTGGCATTAAATGGTTATTCGTTTGAGCCGATGAATTTAATAGGTTATATTTCCATATCTTACTTTTATTCGTTAATTTAACTTATGTTTTTTCTCCAGATGATTAACGATTGTCAGGGTTTTGTCAGCAGCAGGCCGGTATGTAGGTATGTGGAAGGGTTTCACTGGACGGACTATATTAATTAAGACGCTCTAATCATTCCTGCTTTGTGCGGAATTACTGTGCGTGCTTTAAAAGGTTCGATGCTCACAAAGTGGAAAACTTTCGTGCACAAATATTTCTCAATTTCACTTATCAAATGAGTGAGTATCTGCCATATCTGGTATTCTGCTTTTTGCGGGTACTTTGACGCACCATCAGGGTAGCTTGTTATTAGATTCTATAAAGTGAAGAAAAACTATGACAATAGCAAATCGTCCAATCCTCAATCTCGACCTTGACCTGTTGAGGACATTTGTCGCTGTTGCCGATTTAAATACGTTCGCTGCGGCAGCTGCTGCGGTGTGTCGTACTCAGTCGGCGGTCAGCCAACAGATGCAACGTCTAGAACAACTCGTTGGAAAAGAACTGTTTGCCAGACATGGACGCAATAAATTATTAACTGAACATGGTATTCAGTTATTGGGGTACGCACGGAAAATTCTTCGTTTTAACGACGAAGCGTGCACCTCTTTGATGTACAGCAACGTCCAGGGCGGGATAACGATTGGTGCGTCAGACGATACGGCTGACACCATCTTACCTTTCCTGCTCAGCCGCGTGACTTCGGTATATCCAAAGTTGTCTATTGATGTTCGCGTGAAACGCAGCCCGTTTATGTTGTCGATGCTGGAAAGTGAGGAAGTCGATTTGGCCATCACGACGATGACCAACACCGATCATCCGCATATCGTCCTGCGGACTTCGCCAACATTATGGTATTGCTCGGCTGATTTTGCCTATCCGTCAGGAGACAGTGTGCCGCTGGTGGTGCTGGATGAACCCAGCCCGTATCGCATGATGGCGATAGAGCATCTCAACCAGGCGGGGATCCCGTGGCGCATTGCGTATGTGGCATCAACATTGTCTGCCATTCGTGCTGCGGTTCGTGCCGGTTTGGGCGTGACTGCGCGGCCGATTGAAATGATGAGCCCGGAACTGCGTGTTTTGGGTGAGCAGGATGGTCTGCCACGCTTGCCGGACACTCAGTACGTGTTGTACAAAAATGCCCGTTGCGAAAATGAACTGGCGATGGCGATTTTCAACGCTGTTGAGCAAGGGAATGATCCTTATTCTCTCAGTGCCTATGGTCCGCGTCCGGTTGTGGATGACGATCATGAGTTCCTGGCAGACTCTCAAAGTTAAAAATAAACCCGGCTTTACCTTCCGCCTCCGATCAGCGGGGCGGGGGTAAAGGTTCCTACCTCTTTAGAGGTGCAAAAGTTGTATTTTTAGCGGTTTAATTTAATAACTCCACTCAAACCTGACTTTTTCTGCATTAACCCCGTTTCTTTCCCGCTACGACTGTCATTCCCGTTGACTATCACTTCACTAAACGACGCAAAATCCTGAACTTTTTTAGGTTAAAAGAATGCATCAAATTTCTCCGTAATTCGCTTGTCATTTTTTGAAAATCAATAAAACTTGTTAAATGTGTGGCCATTTCTGTCTCAAAATTGACAGAACTCTGACATGGATCAAAAAAATACCCCTATTAAGAGAGTGGAAGAGCCGACTATTCCTGCGACAATAGGAAAGCCCGAAAGATGTAATAACTCCCATCCCAGGCCCATGCTTTATCACGGTATTTAACTGACACGATTTAGCTTAAGTTCCGTCGCATGATATGTTAATTAAATGATAAGCATGTAAACTAATGTGGAGATACTTTTGTCAAAGTTGACAAAAGGTTATAGAAAAGGGTAAAAAGCCCACAACAAATCACTGGCTTAATGCCTTGTTGAGCCGTGAACTGTGTGGTTATTAATCCTTCCCTTGAATCGATGTGGTACGCAAACTGCCGGCCCTAAGAGCAGATGCCAAAGTGCCACTTTTGATGAGTAAGCAATGAGTATGTCAACAGCCACTGAAGTCATCGCTCAACATTGGGCGTTCGCCGTTTTTCTTATCGTTGCCGTTGGGCTGTGCTGCCTGATGTTACTGGGCGCCGCGTTCCTTGGCGGGAGAGCCAGAGCACGCTACAAAAACACGCCTTTTGAATCAGGTATCGCCTCGGTGGGCACTGCCCGTCTGCGCCTTTCCGCAAAGTTCTATCTGGTTGCAATGTTTTTCGTCATTTTCGACGTTGAAGCCCTGTATCTCTATGCATGGTCAACGTCAATCCGCGAAAGCGGCTGGACGGGATTCGTTGAAGCCACCATTTTCATTTTGGTACTGCTGGCCGGTTTGTTCTATCTGGTGCGAATTGGCGCACTCGACTGGACCCCAACACGTTCGAAAGGACCTGTTAAACCGAGCCCGGCAATTAATACCAACAATCACCCTCAGTAAGCAGTCATAGCGAGGCATTAAGATGGACTATACGCTCACCCGCATAGACCCGGACGGTGAGAACGACCGTTACCCCCTGCAAAACCAGGAGGTCGTCGGCGATCCTCTTCAGGAGCAGGTTAAGCGCAGCGTTTTCATGGGGAATCTCCAGGAATCATTGCACGGCATGGTGAACTGGGGACGCAAAAACTCCCTCTGGCCCTACAACTTCGGCCTTTCCTGCTGCTACGTCGAAATGGTGACGTCATTCACTGCGGTGCATGACGTTGCGCGTTTTGGGGCAGAAGTTCTGCGTGCATCACCCCGTCAGGCTGACTTCATGGTGGTTGCAGGTACCTGCTTCACCAAAATGGCCCCGGTTATTCAGCGCCTGTACGACCAGATGCTGGAACCAAAATGGGTGATTTCGATGGGCGCCTGTGCGAATTCCGGCGGCATGTACGATATTTACTCTGTTGTGCAGGGTGTGGATAAATTCCTGCCTGTCGACGTGTATATCCCGGGTTGCCCGCCGCGTCCGGAAGCGTATATGCAGGCATTACTGCTGCTGCAGGAGTCTATCGGTAAAGAACGTCGCCCATTGTCATGGGTTGTCGGCGATCAGGGTGTTTACCGCGCGAATATGCAGTCTGAAAAAGAGCGTAAACGTGCTGAGCGTATTGCCGTGACAAATCTGCGTTCGCCGGACGAGATTTAACACTGCGGTCTGAGAGTCAACCCTGAGGGGTGAGGTGTCCCCCTTACGGCATAAATGACCATTTAGTGTGGTGAAAAAAATATGACAGATTTGACGACGCAAGATTCCGCCCTGCCAGCATGGCATACCCGTGATCATCTCGATGATCCGGTTATTGGCGAATTGCGTAACCGTTTTGGGCCAGAGGCCTTTACTGTTCAGGCAACCCGTACCGGAATTCCCGTGGTATGGTTCAAGCGCGAACAGGTACTGGAAGCGATTACCTTTTTACGAAAACAGCCAAAACCTTATGTCATGCTTTTCGATTTGCATGGCTTTGATGAGCGTTTACGTACTCACCGCGACGGTTTACCGGCTGCGGATTTTTCCGTTTTCTACCACCTGATCTCGGTCGAGCGTAACCGCGACATCATGATCAAGGTGGCGTTGTCAGAAAACGATCTCCATGTTCCGACCGTTACCAAGGTTTTCCCGAACGCCAACTGGTACGAGCGCGAAACCTGGGAAATGTTCGGTATTACCTTTGATGGTCACCCGCACCTGACGCGCATCATGATGCCGCAGACCTGGGAAGGTCACCCGCTGCGTAAAGATTATCCGGCGCGCGCCACCGAGTTCGACCCTTATGAGCTGACTAAGCAAAAAGAAGAACTTGAGATGGAATCGCTGACCTTCAAGCCGGAGGACTGGGGCATGAAGCGCGGTACCGACAACGAGGACTTCATGTTCCTCAACCTCGGGCCAAACCATCCGTCCGCGCACGGTGCGTTCCGTATCGTATTGCAGCTTGATGGCGAAGAAATTGTCGACTGCGTTCCGGACGTCGGTTACCACCACCGTGGTGCTGAAAAAATGGGCGAACGTCAGTCCTGGCATAGCTACATCCCGTATACCGACCGTATCGAATATCTTGGCGGTTGTGTTAACGAAATGCCTTACGTGCTGGCCGTTGAAAAACTGGCTGGTATCGTAACGCCGGATCGCGTTAACACCATCCGCGTGATGCTGTCTGAACTGTTCCGTATCAACAGCCATCTGCTGTACATCTCTACGTTTATTCAGGACGTGGGCGCGATGACGCCGGTGTTCTTTGCCTTTACCGATCGTCAGAAAATCTACGATCTGGTGGAAGCGATCACCGGTTTCCGTATGCACCCGGCCTGGTTCCGTATTGGTGGCGTTGCACATGACCTGCCGAAAGGCTGGGATCGCCTGCTGCGTGAGTTCCTTGACTGGATGCCAGCACGTCTGGATTCCTACGTCAAAGCGGCGCTGAAAAACACCATTCTGATTGGCCGTTCCAAAGGCGTGGCTGCGTATAACGCAGATGACGCTCTGGCCTGGGGCACCACCGGTGCTGGCCTGCGCGCAACGGGTATCCCGTTCGACGTGCGTAAATGGCGTCCCTATTCTGGCTATGAAAACTTTGACTTTGAAGTTCCGACAGGTGATGGCGTCAGTGACTGCTATTCCCGCGTCATGCTCAAAGTAGAAGAACTGCGTCAGAGTCTGCGCATTCTGGAACAGTGCTACAAAAACATGCCGGAAGGCCCGTTCAAGGCGGATCACCCGCTGACCACGCCGCCACCGAAAGAGCGCACACTGCAACACATCGAAACCCTGATCACCCACTTCCTGCAAGTGTCGTGGGGGCCGGTCATGCCTGCGCAAGAATCTTTCCAGATGGTTGAAGCAACCAAAGGGATCAACAGCTACTACCTGACCAGTGACGGCAGCACCATGAGCTACCGCACCCGTGTCCGTACGCCAAGCTTCCCGCATTTGCAGCAGATCCCGTCCGTAATCCGTGGCAGCCTGGTATCCGACCTGATCGTGTATCTGGGCAGTATCGATTTTGTAATGTCAGATGTGGACCGCTAACGATGACAGATATCAATAAAGACTCAGAAGTTCAGTACATCAACGTCAGCGAGCCCGTCGCGCCGCCGGTGTTTGTGCTGAGCGACGCTGAACGTGAAGCGATTGAGCACGAAAAACATCACTACGAAGATGCCCGCGCGGCCTCTATCGAAGCGCTGAAGATCGTGCAAAAGGCGCGTGGCTGGGTGCCTGATGGCGCTATCTACGCGATCTCCGATGTTCTGGGCATTCCTGCCAGCGACGTCGAAGGTGTGGCGACATTCTACAGCCAGATCTTCCGTCAGCCGGTGGGGCGCCATGTGATCCGTTACTGTGACAGCGTGGTGTGCCACATCACCGGTTATCAGGGGATCCAGGCTGCTCTGGAACAACAGTTGCACATCAAGCCGGGCGAAACGACCGAAGACGGACGCTTTACCCTGCTGCCGACCTGCTGCCTCGGTAACTGTGACAAAGGCCCGTCAATGATGATTGACGAGGACACGCACAGCCACCTGACGCCGGAAGCGATCGGCTCGCTACTGGAGCGCTACGCATGACCTACATTCCAAGACATATCGAACGCACACCGGAGATGCATCCGCTGACCTGGCGTATGCGTGAGGATAAACAGCCTGTCTGGTTCGACGAATACCGCAGCAAAAACGGTTACGTCGGTGCAGAAAAAGCCCTCAAAGGCATGGCTCAGGAAGAAATCGTCAATCTGGTTAAAGACGCGGGCCTGAAAGGGCGCGGCGGCGCAGGTTTCTCCACCGGTCTGAAGTGGAGTCTGATGCCGAAAGACGAAAGCATGAACATCCGCTATCTGCTGTGTAACGCCGATGAGATGGAGCCGGGTACGTATAAAGACCGCATGCTGATGGAGCAAATGCCGCACCTGCTGGTGGAAGGCATGTTGATCTCGGCATTCGCGCTGAAATCTTACCGTGGTTATATCTTCCTGCGCGGCGAATACATTGAAGCGGCTGTTAACTTACGTCGTGCGATTGCCGAAGCTACCGAAGCGGGCCTGCTGGGTAAAAACATCCTCGGCACCGGTTTTGATTTTGAACTGATTGTTCACACCGGCGCAGGGCGTTACATCTGCGGTGAAGAAACTGCGCTGATTAACTCGCTGGAAGGCCGTCGTGCTAACCCGCGTTCCAAGCCACCGTTCCCGGCATCTGCCGGTGCATGGGGTAAACCGACCTGCGTTAATAACGTCGAAACCCTGTGCAACGTGCCAGCGATTCTTGAGCACGGCGTGGACTGGTACAAAGGTATGTCTGCGGGCAAAAGTGAAGATGCCGGCACCAAACTGATGGGGTTCTCCGGCCGGGTTAAAAATCCGGGCGTCTGGGAGCTGCCGTTTGGGACTACCGCACGTGAAATTCTTGAAGACTATGCCGGTGGCATGCGCGATGGTCTGAAATTCAAAGCCTGGCAGCCGGGCGGGGCAGGGACTGACTTCCTGACCGCCGATCATCTGGACCTGCCGATGGACTTTGCCAGCATTGGTAAAGCCGGCAGCCGTCTGGGGACTGCGCTGGCGATGGCCGTGGATCACGAAATCGGCATGGTTCCGCTGGTACGCAACCTGGAAGAGTTCTTCGCCCGCGAATCTTGTGGCTGGTGTACACCGTGCCGCGATGGCCTGCCGTGGAGTGTGAAAATTCTTCGTGCGCTGGAACGGGGTGAAGGTCAGCCGGGGGATATCGAAACTCTCCTGCAACTTTGCCGCCAGCTTGGCCCGGGCAAAACCTTCTGCGCACACGCGCCGGGTGCCGTGGAGCCATTGCAGAGTGCGATTAAATATTTCCGGGAAGAATTTGAGGCGGGTATCGCCAAACAGCATTACAACAACGCACATGCGATTGCGGGCATTCAGCCAAACAATTTGCTGAAAGAGCGCTGGTAGTGAAGGCAACAGGCAGCGGACGTGAGCCCGCTGTGCGCGAATTTCCGGAACAAGGGACGCGCTGTCGAATGATATACGCCAACCCGGCAAGAATTTTTGATTAACGCCCGCTCAGGCGGGCCACGTGGAAGCATGCTGACTATGGCTACGATTCATGTAGACGGCAAAGAATACGACGTAGACGGAGCGGACAACCTGTTACAGGCTTGCCTCTCTCTCGGCCTCGATATTCCTTATTTTTGCTGGCATCCGGCGCTGGGAAGCGTCGGCGCTTGCCGCCAATGTGCGGTTAAGCAATACCAAAATGCGGAAGACACGCGCGGTCGTCTGGTGATGTCATGTATGACACCAGCGTCTGATGGCACCTTCATTTCCATCGACGACTCTGAAGCGAAAGAATTCCGTGAAAGCGTCGTGGAATGGCTGATGACCAACCACCCGCACGATTGTCCGGTGTGTGAGGAAGGCGGTAACTGTCACCTGCAGGATATGACAGTGATGACCGGCCACAGTATGCGCCGTTACCGCTTCACCAAGCGTACCCATAACAACCAGGATCTCGGTCCGTTCATCTCTCATGAAATGAACCGCTGTATCGCCTGTTATCGCTGTGTCCGTTACTACAAGGATTACGCGGACGGCACTGATCTGGGCGTTTATGGCGCACACGACAACGTCTATTTCGGCCGCCCGGAAGATGGCCCGCTGGAAAGCGAGTTCTCCGGTAACCTGGTAGAAGTGTGTCCGACCGGCGTATTCACCGATAAAACGCACTCCGAACGCTATAACCGTAAATGGGACATGCAGTTTGCACCAAGCATCTGCCAGCAATGTTCTGTTGGCTGCAATACCAGCCCGGGTGAGCGTTACGGCGAACTGCGTCGTATCGAAAACCGTTATAACGGTACCGTAAACCACTACTTCCTGTGTGACCGTGGTCGTTTCGGTTATGGCTACGTGAACCTGAAAGATCGTCCGAAGAAACCTTTGCAGCTGCGTGGTAACGACTGGATCGAACTTAACGCCGAACAGGCGATGCAGGGCGCGGCAGATATTATCCGTCAGGCGAAGAAAACCATCGGTATCGGTTCTCCGCGTGCCAGCCTGGAAAGCAACTTTGCGTTGCGTGAACTGGTCGGTGCTGAAAACTTTTATACCGGAATTAACGCGGCAGAGCAGGGGCGTCTGCAACTGATGCTGAACATTCTGCGCAACAGCGGCGTTCACACGCCAGCGCTGCGTGAAATCGAAGAATATGATGCCGTTCTGGTGCTGGGCGAAGATTTAACCCAGACCGGTGCGCGTATCGCATTGTCTGTGCGTCAGGCTGTTAAAGGTAAAGCCCGCGCGATGGCTGCGGCTCAGCGCGTTGCCGACTGGCAAATCGCCGCTGTTCAGAACATCGGTCAGCACGCCAAACACCCGCTGTTTATGACCAACGTAGACAACACCAAACTCGACGATATCGCGGCCTACAATTACCGTGCACCGGTGGATGAGCAGGCGCGTTTCGGCTTTGCTATCGCTCATGCACTGGATAATTCTGCGCCAGCGGTCACCGATCTGGCTGATGGCCTGAGCAAGAAAATCGACGTGATCGTGCAGGCGCTGACCGGTGCCCGCAAGCCATTGATCATCACCGGTTCTAACGCCGGCTCTGACGCCATTATCGAAGCAGCGGCCAATATCGCCAAAGCGCTGAAAATTGCGGGCAGTGATGTCGGCATTACGTTCGTGGCTTCTGCGGCTAACAGTATCGGTCTTTCGATGATTGGCGGTGGCACACTCGATGAAGCACTTGAGTTGCTGACCCGTGGCGAAGCAGACAGCGCGATTGTGATGGAAAATGACCTTTACCGTCAGGCGCCTGAGGCGAAAGTCGATGCAGCATTAGCTAATGTGCAGAACCTGCTGGTCGTTGACCATCAGCGTACCCGCATCATGGATAAAGCCAGCCTGATCCTGCCTGCGGCGAGTTTTGCCGAAAGCGACGGTACGCTGGTAAATCAGGAAGGTCGCGCACAGCGCTTCTTCCAGGTTTATGACCCGGCTTACTACGACACAACGGTTGCCATGCTCGAAAGCTGGCGCTGGATGCACTCGCTGCATTCCACTATCAACAGCCGTCATGTTGACTGGACTCAGCTTGATCACGTGATTGAAGCCTGTGTTGAAGCTCTGCCACAGCTGAAAGGCATGGTAGAAGCGGCGCCAAACGCCAGCTTCCGTATTCGTGGTCAGAAGCTGGCGCGTTCTCCGGCGCGTTCAAGTGGCCGTACCGCTATGCGCGCGAACATCAGCGTTCATGAACCGCGTCAGCCTCAAGATAAAGACACCATGTTTGCCTTCTCGATGGAAGGGAACAACAGCCCGACAGCCAACCGCAATCAGGTGCCATTCGCCTGGGCGCCGGGCTGGAACTCACCGCAAGCCTGGAACAAATTCCAGAGTGAAGTGGGCGGCAGTCTGCGCCACGGTGATCCGGGTGTGCGTCTGATTGAAGCCGGTGAGGGAACACTCGATTACTTCACCACGATTCCGGCGGCCTTTACTCCACAGAGCGATAACTGGCGTGTAGCGCCTTATTATCACCTGTTCGGCAGTGAAGAAATGACACAGCGCTCGAAAGTTATCCAGCAACGTATGCCACAAGCGTATGTGATGGTTAACCCGGCAGATGCTGCGCAGTTAGGGGTGAATGCAGGTTCTCGGGTGGAATTCACCTGTGCCGGTCAGACCCTCAGATTGCCCGTTCGTCTGAGTGAAACATTGAGTCAGGGCCAGGTTGGCCTGCCGCTGGGCTTGCCGGGCATTCCTCCGGTGCTGGTTGGCGCAACGGTTGAAAATCTGCGGGAGGCAGCACAATGAGCTGGTTTACACCTGTAGTCATCGATTCGTTGATCGCCATTCTGAAGGCGGTGGTGATCCTGCTGGTTGTTGTGACCTGCGGGGCCTTCATGAGCTTCGGCGAGCGCCGTTTGCTGGGCCTGTTCCAGAACCGATACGGACCAAACCGTGTCGGCTGGGGCGGTTCCCTGCAACTGGTCGCTGACATGATCAAAATGTTCTTCAAGGAAGACTGGGTACCTAAATTCACCGACAAAGCCATCTTTACGCTGGCACCGATGATTGCGTTTACATCCCTGTTGATCTCCTTTGCGATTGTTCCGGTCAGCCCGACCTGGTTCGCCGCAGACCTGAACATCGGTATTTTGTTCTTCCTGATGATGGCCGGTCTGACCGTCTATGCGGTGTTGTTTGCTGGCTGGTCCAGTAACAACAAATACTCGCTGCTGGGGGCGATGCGTGCATCCGCTCAGACGCTGAGCTACGAAGTGTTCCTCGGCTTATCGCTGATGGGCGTCGTGGCGCAGGCGGGTTCTTTCAATCTGCAAGACATCGTCAATTCTCAGGCACATGTGTGGAACATCATCCCGCAGTTCTTTGGCTTCGTGACCTTTGCGATTGCCGGTGTGGCTGTGTGTCACCGCCACCCGTTTGACCAGCCGGAAGCCGAGCAGGAACTGGCCGACGGTTACCACATTGAATATTCCGGTATGAAATTCGGTCTGTTCTTTGTCGGGGAATACATCGGTATCGTGACTGTCTCTGCGCTGATCGTCACCTTGTTCTTCGGTGGCTGGCAGGGGCCGTTCCTGCCGCCGTTTATCTGGTTTGCGCTGAAAACCGCTTTCTTCATGGTGATGTTCATTTTGATCCGTGCTGCTTTGCCGCGTCCCCGCTACGACCAGGTGATGTCATTTGGCTGGAAAGTTTGCCTGCCACTGACCTTGCTTAATCTGCTGGCGACCGCTGCGGTCATCTTGTACAACGCGCAATAAGGGGTAATGAAACCATGACATTGAAAGACATAGTGGTCGGGTTCGGTACCCAGGTTCGCAGCTTGTGGATGATAGGCATGCACGCCTTCGCCAAGCGCGAAACCCAGATGTACCCTGAAGTTCCGGTCAATCCGCCTCCGCGCTACCGTGGCCGTATCGTGCTGACGCGCGACCCGGACGGCGAAGAGCGCTGCGTTGCCTGTAACCTGTGTGCAGTAGCCTGTCCGGTAGGCTGTATTTCTCTGCAAAAAGCAGAAATGAAAGATGGCCGCTGGTATCCGGAGTTCTTCCGCATCAACTTCTCACGCTGCATTTTCTGCGGTTTGTGTGAAGAAGCCTGCCCGACAACAGCGATTCAGCTGACGCCGGACTTCGAGCTGGGCGAATTCAAACGCCAGGATCTGGTGTACGAAAAAGAAGATCTGTTGATTTCTGGGCCGGGTAAATATCCGGAATACAATTTCTACCGGATGGCCGGTATGGCGATTGACGGCAAGTCGAAAGGCGAAGCTGAAAACGAAGCCAAACCGATCAACGTCAAAGGTCTGTTGCCTTAAGGAGCCGCAAGCATGGAATTTGCATTTTATATTGCAGCCCTGGTGGCCGTGTTGGCGACATTGCGTGTTATCACGCACACCAACCCGGTGCATGCACTGCTGTATCTGATCGTCTCTTTACTGGCGATTGCTGCGGTCTTCTTCTCGCTCGGCGCGTACTTCGCCGGTGCACTGGAGATCATCGTTTACGCGGGCGCCATTATGGTGCTCTTCGTCTTCGTCGTGATGATGCTCAACCTCGGCAATGTCGAAGAACAGGAACGTGCCTGGCTCAAACCTGCCACCTGGATCGGGCCTTCAGTTTTGTCAGTCATCCTGCTGGTGGTGATGATCCTGTCTATTCTCGGTGTGCATGACCATGGCATCAAAGGCGACATGATTGACGCGAAAGCGGTGGGTATCGCGCTGTTCGGGCCTTACGTTCTGGCGGTTGAGCTGGCGTCAATGTTGCTGCTGGCCGGTCTGGTCGTGGCATTCCATGTTGGTCGTGAACACAAACCGGGTGAAGTCTTCGGTGACGCACCGGCCACGACCGAAATGGCTACAAAAAGAAAACCGGAGGAGAGAGCATGATCCCTCTACAACATGGTCTTATTCTGGCCGCGATCCTCTTTGTTTTGGGGCTTACCGGGCTGCTGGTTCGTCGTAATCTGTTGTTTATGCTAATCAGTCTTGAAGTGATGATTAACGCGGCAGCGCTGGCGTTTATTGTGGCGGGAAGCTACTGGGGTCAGGCAGACGGGCAGGTGATGTACATTCTGGCCATCAGCCTGGCTGCGGCGGAGGCCAGTATTGGTCTGGCGTTGCTGTTGCAACTGTATCGCCGTCGCCACACTCTCAATATTGATACTGTCAGTGAGATGCGCGGATGAACTTACTCTATTTAACTATTCTGTTCCCGCTGATTGGCTTCCTGTTACTGGCCTTTTCTCGCGGTCGCTGGTCTGAAAATACCTCCGCTACCATTGGCGTGGGTTCCATTGGTCTGGCAGCACTTACCACCGTTTATGTGGGCATCAACTTCTTCAGCCAGAAAGCGGCGGGCGTTGAAGTCTTCAACCAGCATCTGTGGAACTGGATGCAGGTGGGTGACTTCAATATTCCAGTCACACTGACGCTCGACGGTTTGTCTATGACCATGCTGTCTGTGGTAACCGGCGTCGGTTTCTTCATCCACATGTTCGCTTCCTGGTACATGCGCGGTGAAGAAGGCTACTCACGCTTCTTTGCGTACACCAACCTGTTTATCGCCAGCATGGTGGTTCTGGTACTGGCTGACAACTTGCTGCTGATGTACCTCGGCTGGGAAGGCGTGGGTCTGTGCAGCTACCTGCTGATCGGTTTCTACTACACCCATCCGGCCAACGGTGCCGCGGCGATGAAAGCCTTTATCGTGACCCGTGTGGGTGACGTGTTCCTGGCTTTCGCGTTGTTCATTCTTTACCGCGAACTGGGTACGCTGAACTTCCGCGAACTGATGATCCTGGCACCGCAAAAACTGGCAGTGGGCGACACGGCAATCACCTGGGCAACCCTGATGTTACTGGGTGGCGCCGTGGGTAAATCCGCGCAGCTTCCTTTGCAGACCTGGCTGGCAGATGCGATGGCTGGTCCGACGCCGGTTTCTGCGCTGATCCACGCCGCGACCATGGTAACCGCCGGTGTTTATCTGATTGCACGTACTCATGGCCTGTTCCTGATGGCGCCGGAGATCCTGCATCTGGTGGGCATTATTGGTGCGGTAACGCTGGTTCTGGCAGGTTTTGCTGCGCTGGTACAGACCGACATCAAACGCGTTCTTGCGTACTCGACCATGAGCCAGATTGGTTACATGTTCCTGGCGCTGGGCGTTCAGGCGTGGGATGCCGCTATCTTCCACCTGATGACGCACGCATTCTTCAAAGCACTGTTGTTCCTTTCTTCCGGTTCGGTCATTTTGGCCTGCCACCACGAACAGAACATTTTCAAAATGGGTGGATTACGTAAATCCATTCCTCTTGTCTATCTCTGCTTCCTGGTCGGTGGTGCGGCGCTGTCGGCCTTGCCAATCATCACTGCGGGCTTCTTCAGTAAAGATGAAATCCTCGCGGGTGCGCTGGCTAACGGACACCTGAATCTGATGGTTGCCGGTCTGGTCGGTGCGTTTATGACCTCGCTGTACACCTTCCGCATGATCTTCATCGTGTTCCATGGCGAAGAGAAAATCAAAGCGCATGCGGGTAAAGGCATCACTCACCACCTGCCGCTGCTGGTGTTACTGGTTCTGTCCACCTTCATTGGCGCGATGATTGTTCCGCCACTGAAAGGCGTACTGCCGGATACCACTGAGCTGGCGCATGGCAGTGTGCTGACGCTGGAAATCACATCAGGCGTGATTGCAATTGCTGGCATTCTGCTGGCGGCGGCCCTGTATCTGGGTAAACGCTCGCTGGTCAACAGCATTGCGAAAAGCGCACCGGGTCGTTTCTTCACGACCTGGTGGTTCCATGCCTGGGGCTTCGACTGGCTGTACGACATGATTTTCGTGAAACCTTATCTGCTGGTCGCGAAACTCCTGCAACGTGATCCGCTGAACTCGATGATGAATCTGCCTGCGCTGTTTGCCCGTCTGGGTAACCGTGGTCTGACTCTGAGCGAAAACGGTCAGGTACGTTGGTACGTCGCGTCAATGGGGCTCGGTGCGGTCGTCGTTCTGGCGCTGCTGCTGGTGATTTAAGCCTGCATTACGGGTGTAGTTATCAATGCCGGTCTGTTGGTGTAACTGACCGGCAAGTGAAATAGCCTTCGGGCATAAAAGAAGGGAACGACACGCCATGCTATTACCTTGGCTATTATTTATCCCCTTTATCGGCGGGCTGCTGTGCTGGCAGACTGAGCGCTTTGGGAGCAAAGTACCGCGCTGGATCGCGTTGATTGCGATGGGGCTGACGCTGGCTCTTTCCGTGCAATTGTGGTTGCAGGGAGGATATTCATTAACGACGCCTGCGGGTATTCCACAGTGGCAATCCGAATTTTCGGTGCCGTGGATCCCTCGTTTTGGCATCAGCTTCCATCTGGCGCTGGACGGTTTGTCCCTGCTGATGGTGGTTCTGACCGGTCTGCTGGGTGTCCTGGCGATCCTCTGTTCGTGGCGTGAAATCCAGAAGTATCAGGGCTTCTTCCACCTGAACTTACTGTGGATCCTCGGCGGCGTAATCGGCGTGTTCCTCGCCATCGACATGTTCCTGTTCTTCTTCTTCTGGGAAATGATGCTGGTGCCGATGTACTTCCTGATTGCCTTGTGGGGACACAAAGCGTCAGACGGTAAAACGCGTATCAGCGCAGCAACCAAATTCTTCATCTATACGCAGTCCAGCGGTCTGGTGATGTTGATTGCCATACTCGGTCTGGTGTTTGTGCATTACAACGCCACCGGTGTATGGACGTTCAATTACGCTGACCTGCTGAAAACGCCAATGTCGCACGGTGTTGAATACCTGCTGATGCTCGGTTTCTTCATCGCGTTCGCGGTGAAAATGCCGGTTGTGCCATTGCACGGCTGGTTGCCCGATGCACACAGTCAGGCACCGACCGCCGGTTCCGTCGACTTAGCCGGTATTTTGCTGAAAACCGCAGCCTACGGGATGTTGCGTTTCTGTCTGCCGCTGTTCCCGGAAGCGTCACACCAGTTTGCCCCGATTGCCATGTGGCTGGGTGTGATTGGTATCTTCTACGGCGCGTGGATGGCGTTCTGTCAGACCGACATTAAACGTCTGATTGCATACACCTCAGTTTCGCATATGGGCTTCGTACTGATTGCTATCTACACCGGCAGCCAGCTGGCATACCAGGGCGCAGTGATTCAGATGATTGCACACGGCCTGTCCGCAGCCGGTATGTTCATCATCTGTGGTCAGCTTTACGAACGTCTGCATACCCGTGATATGCGCCAGATGGGCGGATTGTGGGGCCGGATTAAATACCTGCCAGCGTTGTCGCTGTTCTTCGCCGTCGCCACCTTGGGGATGCCGGGTACCGGTAACTTCGTCGGTGAATTCCAGATCCTGTTCGGCAGCTACCCGGTTGTGCCGGTGATCACTGTCATCTCAACATTTGGTCTGGTGTTCGCTTCGGTTTACTCACTGGTGATGATGCAGCGCGCTTACTATGGCAAAGCAAAATCTGACGAACCGCTGCCGGGCATGACCTCACGCGAACTGTCGATCATCTTGTTGCTGGTAGTATTGCTGGTGGCGCTGGGCTTCTACCCGCAGCCAATTCTGGATACTTCAAGCGCCGCGATGAGCAACATTCAGCACTGGTTCGGGTCTTCAGTTTCCACTATTTCAACGACAAGGCCGTAATTCGCCATGACATTTACACTTCAAAATCTGATCGCACTATTACCGCTGATGATCGTCGGATTGACGGTGGTGGTGGTGATGCTGTCCATTGCGTGGCGACGCGACCATTTTCTTAATGCCACTCTGACAGTCATCGGGCTGAACGTTGCCTTACTTTCCCTTTACTACGTCGGGCAGGTCGGGCCGCAGGACGTCACACCGTTGCTGCGCGTTGACGGCTACTCGATGTTCTACATCGGGCTGGTGCTGCTGGCGAGTCTGGCCACCAGTACGTTTGCTTACCCGTGGCTGGCCGGTTATCCGGACAACCGTGAAGAGTTCTACCTGTTAGTTCTCATCGCGGCCATGGGCGGCATTCTGCTGGCATGTTCAAACCATCTGGCGTCAATGTTCCTCGGGATCGAACTGATTTCCCTGCCATTGTTCGGCCTGATTGGTTACGCCTACCGCCAGAAACGTTCGCTGGAAGCCGCTATCAAATACATGCTGCTGTCGGCTGCTGCGTCTTCTTTCCTGCTGTTCGGTATGGCACTGCTGTACGCACAGTCCGGTGATTTGTCCTTCGCATCTCTGGGCAAAAATCTGGGTGACGGCGTGATGCTGCATCAGCCGCTGCTGATGGCCGGTCTGGGCATGATGATTGTCGGTCTGGGGTTCAAACTGTCGCTGGTTCCGTTCCACCTGTGGACGCCAGACGTTTATCAGGGCGCACCTGCACCGGTTTCGACTTTCCTGGCAACCGCCAGCAAAATCGCAATCTTCGCGGTAGTGATGCGTTTGTTCCTCTACGCGCCGGTGGCTGACAGCGAATCGATCCGGATTGTGCTGAGCATTATTGCGTTCTGCTCAATTCTGGTCGGTAACCTGATGGCAATCAGCCAGAGCAATATCAAACGTCTGCTCGGTTACTCTTCCATCGCTCACCTTGGTTATCTGCTGGTGGCGCTGATTGCGGTACAAACGCATCAGTTGTCGATGGAAACTGTCGGCGTTTACCTGGCCGGTTATCTGTTCAGCAGCCTCGGTGCTTTCGGTGTGGTCAGCCTGATGTCCAGCCCGTACAAAGGTCCGGACGCGGAATCGCTGTTCTCCTACCGTGGTCTGTTCTGGCATAAGCCAATTCTGTCTGCGGTAATGACCGTGATGATGCTGTCACTCGCCGGCATTCCGATGACGCTGGGCTTTATCGGTAAGTTCTACGTGATTGCGACCGGTGTGACCGCGCATCTGTGGTGGCTGACCGGTGCTGTGGTTGTCGGTTCTGCGATTGGTCTTTACTACTATCTGCGCGTAACGGTGAGCCTGTATCTGAGCGCGCCTGAAACGCTGGTTCGTGATACGCCTAATAACTGGGCGCTCACGGCAGGCGGGGTGGTTGTACTGATTTCCGCGATTCTCGTGCTGCTGCTGGGTATCTTCCCGCAACCGCTGATCTCGCTGGTGCAGATGGCGCAACCGCTGCTCTGATAAAGCCTGTACACGCAGTCCTGAAAGCTGACATAGCCGCTCTCATGAGCGGCTTTTTTAATCGTATCGATGCATTTTTGTGATATCAATCACATTTATATGTACGTTCATTCAAATATTACATTTGTTTTGTGATCTTGCCCATTCCATTATTCCCGCCAATGCGTACACTGCGCGCTTGTTCAGATTCGTATGGATTTACACCATGAATGTTTTAGTGATGATTGCCATAACCACCGGCATCCTCTCCGGTGTCTGGGGTTGGGTGGCCATCAGCCTTGGGCTGATAAGCTGGGCGGGATTCCTCGGATGCACGGCATATTTCGCCTGTCCGCAGGGTGGACTACGCGGATTACTGATCAGTACGCTGACCTGCATGAGCGGTGTCTTTTGGGCGGTCGTCATTATCGCGGGCAGCGCCATGCGCCCCGAATGGAGCATTCTCGGTTACATGCTGACCGGCGTCGTCGCTTTCCTGATGTGCATTCAGGCCCGGCAACAGTGGCTGGCTTTTGTGCCGGGAACATTTATCGGTGCCTGTGCGACTTTTGCCGCGCAGGGCGACTGGCGTCAGGTGGTGGTGTCATTGCTGGTCGGACTGGTATTCGGTTACGCGATGAAAAACAGCGGATTATGGCTGGCGAAACAGCGTGAAAAACCGCGTGCGCAGCTGGAAAAATCCGTCGTTTTTGTGAAAACCAAAGGGTCAGAAGGTTCTTAAAACTCCCGAATTTACGGCAGTTTATGGGATCCGGCGGGCATTTACTCCCGTTCTGCGCTAGGGTTATAGGCAGTGTGAACTTTCACATCATAAGGAGATAAATATGGCTGACCAATTTGAGACACAGCAGAACTCGTTAGATGACGATTTGCGTATGCTGACTGAAACTCTGGAAGAAGTGCTGAAATCTTCCGGTGATAAAGCCGATGAGAAGTATGTCCAAATCAAAGCGCGTGCAGAAAATGCACTGAAAGATATCAAATCGCGCATTGATCCGCAGGCTCGCTCTTACTGCAAAAAAGCCCGCAAAGTTGCAGAACAAACTGACAGCTATGTGCGCGAAAACCCATGGCACGGCGTTGGTGTAGGCGCGGCTGTCGGTCTGGTGGTTGGCCTCCTTCTGCGTCGCTAATCCCGCTGAGCAGGAGCGGTTTTCGCTGCTCCTGCTACCTCACGTTTGATTACTCCTTTCTCTCCTCCTATACTCCTTCTTAGCTAACGTCACTCACTTCAGCTTGATCTGTCGCATATTTTCATTTTTCGTATCGCCGCATAATTCATCCGTAATTGATCCAACCCGTTTTTTGATCCAGAAGGGTATTTCTGCCCGTCACAAAACATCCGGTATGGCCCGAGGTAGCGGTGAAACAAATATCAGCAATCATTGAACAGCTTGATACAGCCCTGGCAGGCGAATGGCCTGATACCGCGGGTATCCGACAGTTCAGTTATTCTCTGCAAAAACAGCCTGACACCGGCCTGCTTGAATGGTTATCCGCACAACCTTGCTATCCAAAATTCTACTGGCAGCAGCGCGATGGCGATGAAGAAGCCGCCGTGTGTGGCGATGCCTATGCGTTTGGCAACCTGTCGCAGGCGCAGGATTTTATCCGAGAGTACCAGGACATTTCCGATCTGCATATCTGGGGCCTGAACGCCTTTAATGCGGACAACGATGACGCCGCATTTGCGGCCAACGCTCTCTTCCTGCCACGCATTGAGCTCTGCCGCAAAGGCACCACTTACTGGCTGCGCTGTACCGTTTTCAGCACCCTTTCGTTATGGAATGAAGCGCGCCGGACCCGGTTGTTCCTGCGTTCGCTGGTCGCCAGCCGGGATTTGCCGCCGATCACTTCCCGCGTCATCCAGCACCAGCATTTGCCCGCTCAGCCGCAGTGGAACGAACTGATTTCACAGGCGCTGACCTGTATCGAACAGCAGCAATTCGACAAAGTCGTTCTCGCCCGTAAAACTACCCTAACGCTCAGCCAGCCGCTGAACGCCTGCGCTTTCCTCGCCGCCAGCCGCGAAGTCAATCATCGCTGTTATCACTTTATGCTGGCGTTCACGCCGCAACAGGCTTTTCTGGGATCCAGCCCGGAACGTCTGTTCCTGCGCGACCATACTGAGTTATTCACCGAAGCGCTGGCGGGCACTGTCGCTAATCATCCTGATGATGGTGAAGCACAAATGCTGGGTGAATGGCTGCTGAATGACGGCAAAAACCAGCGTGAAAACTTGCTGGTGGTTGATGATATTTGCCAGCGTTTGCAGGGCGGGGCGCATTCTCTGGACGTGATGCCCGCTGAGATTCTGCGGTTACGCAAAGTGCAGCATCTGCGCCGCAGCATCCACGGCGAGCTCGCCGAGGCCGATGACGCCGGATGCCTGCAACGTCTGCAACCGACGGCGGCGGTGGCCGGATTACCGCGTCAGGCCGCGCGTGAATTTATCGCCCGTTATGAGCCATTTGACCGCCAGTGGTACGCCGGTTCTGCCGGGTATCTCAGTACCGAACAAAGTGAATTTACCGTGGCATTGCGCTCTGCGGCGGTAAAAGGACAACAGCTGGAACTTTACGCCGGGGCGGGGATTGTCGCCGGTTCTGACGCTGCACAGGAATGGCAGGAAATCGAAAACAAAGCCGCCGGTTTGCGTACTTTGCTGGAAGAGCACTACACGCCTGCCGTTCAGGCCGGATAATCCTTTGCCGGAGTGAGTTCATCATGTCTGTTGCCGTCTTTAACCGTCGCTGGGCGACGCTGATCCTTGAAGCACTGACCCGCCATAATGTGCAGCATGTCTGTATTGCTCCCGGTTCCCGTTCCACGCCGCTGACCCTTGCAGCCGCGGCACATCCGTATCTGATCTGTCACACCCATTTTGACGAACGCGGCCTCGGCCATCTGGCGCTCGGGCTGGCAAAAGCCAGCGGGCAGCGCGTGGCTGTCATTGTCACTTCCGGCACGGCGGTCGCCAATCTTTATCCGGCACTGATCGAAGCGGGACTCACCGGCGAAAAACTGGTGCTGCTCACCGCCGATCGCCCGCCGGAACTCATCGACTGTGGCGCCAATCAGGCCATCCGCCAGACCGGTATTTTTGCCAGCCATCCGGTTCAGACGCTGGATTTGCCGCGTCCGACGCCGGAAATCAGTGCCCGCTGGCTGGTGTCGGCGCTCGATAACGCGCTGGCGCAGCAGACGCATGGCGCGGTACATATAAATAGCCCGTTTGCTGAGCCGCTTTATGGTGAAGATAACGGTGAACATCAGGTCTGGCTGCAAACGCTGGGCGACTGGTGGCAGGGAGATCAGCCGTGGCTGTCTTATTCGCCGGTGCAGCATCCGGTGGCACAGTCTGACTGGTTTTCATGGTGGCAAAAGCGCGGCGTGATTATCGCCGGTCGTATTTCAGCGAAGGAAAGTGAGCTGGTCGCCCGCTGGGCAGAACTGCTTGGCTGGCCGCTGATAACCGACGTTCAGGCATCAACCGGTAATCCGCTTCCCTGTGCCGATTTATGGCTTGCCTCCCCGCAGGCGCAGGCTGTGCTGTCGAAAACTCAGCTGGTCATTCAGTTTGGCGGCGGTTTAACCGGTAAGCGTTTGCTGCAATGGCAGGCCGCGTGCCAGCCGGAGGAATACTGGCTGATCGACACCTTACCGGGCAGGCAGGATCCGGCGCAGCATCGTGGCCACCGTATTCAGGCCGATGTCGCTGAGTGGCTTCTGGCGCACCCTGCGCAGCCTCAGCCGGAGTGGGCAGAAGAGCTGGAACAGTGTTCCCAACGCGCGCTAAACGCCGTGGAAAATCGTCTTGAAGGCACCTTTGGTGAGGCCGCGGTAGCGTGGTGTCTTCCCGCTTTATTGCCGGAACACGGTCAGCTTTTTCTTGGCAACAGCCTGATTGTCCGGCTCGTGGATGCTTTCGCGCAGTTGCCTGCCGGTTATCCGGTTTTCGCCAACCGCGGCGCCAGCGGAATTGACGGCCTGCTTTCAACAGCCGCCGGTGTTCAGCGCGCAACCTGCAAACCCACGCTGGTGCTTCTCGGCGATATCTCCGCACTTTACGATTTAAACGCGTTGGCGCTGATGCGCCAGTGTTCCGCCCCGACGGTCATCATCGTGGTGAACAACAACGGCGGGCAGATTTTCTCTTTGTTACCGACGCCGGAGGCCGAGCGTCAGCGTTTTTACTGCATGCCGCAAAACGTTGAATTCAGCCATGCGGCAGCGATGTTTGGTCTGGATTACGCCTGCCCGGATTCCATGAGCACGTTACGCGACGCCGTCAGCCAATGCTGGCAGCACGGCGGCGTAAAACTTATCGAGCTGAAAGTCAGTGAAACGGAAGGCGCTGAGTGTCTGCGTGATTTAGTCAGAGAGGTCAGCGCATCATGACGCTGGCCTGCACGCGGCTCAGTGGCGACGCCGAAGGGCGTCCGTGGCTGGTCTTTCTCCACGGTTTGCTGGGCAGTGCTGAAGACTGGCAGCCGCTTTTGCCTTCGCTGACCGGATGGCCGTGCTTACGGGTGGATTTGCCGGGGCACGGGCGTTCCACCGCGATTACCGCCGCTGGTTTTGCCGACGTCAGTCAGTTGCTGACCGACACGCTGAACGGGCAGGGCATAACTTCTTACTGGCTGATCGGTTATTCGCTGGGCGGGCGCATCAGCCTGTATCACGCCTGTCACGGCGACACGTCCGGCTTGCAGGGTGTGCTGGTGGAAGGTGCACATCCCGGGCTGACCTGTCCGGCAGAACGCGCGCAGCGCCGTCATCACGATCAGCAATGGGCCGCCCGTTTCACGCAAGCATCCTGGCCGCAGACACTCGCCAGCTGGTATCAGCAGCCGGTGTTTTCCAGCCTGACGGACGAACAGCGCGCTGAGCTGGTTTTATTGCGTGAGGGCAATAATCCCCGCGCCGTTGCCGCGATGCTGGCCTCCACGTCGCTGTCGGTGCAGCCGGATTTGCGCCCTGAACTGCGTCTGCTTTCCCGTCCACTGGCGTGGCTGTGTGGCAGTGCCGACACCAAATTTATCCATCTTGCACAGCAGTCCGGTTTCGAACTGCGTACCGTCGCCAATGCCGGGCATAACGCCCATCGTGACAATCCGGCGGAATTTGCCCGTCAGGCGCTGGCGTTCATTAATTCACCTGTCTTAAAGGAAGTTGAGCATGATTTATCCTGATGAAAAAGAACTGTATGCGCCGGTTGAATGGCGTGATTGCACCGGCGAATTCGAAGATATCCGTTATCACAAATCTGCAGATGGCATCGCTAAAATCACCATCAACCGTCCGCAGGTGCGTAATGCGTTTCGCCCGCTGACCGTCAAAGAAATGATCCGTGCGCTCGACGATGCCCGTAACGACGAAGGTATTGGCGTGATCGTGCTGACCGGCGAAGGCGAAAAAGCCTTCTGCGCCGGCGGTGATCAGAAAGTCCGCGGCGATTACGGCGGCTATCAGGACGCCAGCGGCGTGCATCACCTGAACGTGCTGGATTTTCAGCGTCAGATCCGTACCTGCCCGAAACCTGTTGTGGCGATGGTAGCCGGTTTCTCCATCGGCGGCGGACACGTTCTGCATATGATGTGCGACCTGACGATTGCCGCGGATAACGCCATCTTTGGCCAGACCGGCCCGAAAGTCGGTTCCTTCGACGGCGGCTGGGGCGCTTCTTATATGGCGCGCATCGTCGGCCAGAAAAAAGCCCGCGAAATCTGGTTCCTGTGCCGTCAGTACGACGCGAAAGCCGCGCTGGAAATGGGCCTGGTTAACACTGTAGTTCCGCTGGCCGATCTGGAAAAGGAAACCGTGCGCTGGTGCCGTGAAATGCTGGAAAACAGCCCGATGGCGCTGCGTTGCCTGAAAGCTGCACTCAATGCTGACTGCGACGGTCAGGCCGGGTTGCAGGAACTGGCGGGTAACGCCACGATGCTGTTCTACATGACCGACGAAGGTCAGGAAGGGCGCAACGCGTTTAACGAAAAACGCCAGCCGGACTTCAGCAAATTTAAGCGTAATCCGTAATGCGCCGCGCCACGGTGTACCGGTATAGCCTGCCGATGGAGGCGGGCGTGGTGCTGCGCAATCAGCGTCTGAAAACGCGTGACGGTTTGCTGGTATCACTGTGGCAGGACGATAAAACCGGCTGGGGCGAAATTGCGCCGCTGCCCGGTTTTAGTCAGGAGGCGTTGCCGCAGGCGCAGGATGCCGTTCAGCACGGGCTGAGTCAATGGGTGCAGGGCGCATCGCTGACGGCGGTAGCGTCGGCGTTCAGCAGTTTGCCTTCTGTGGCGTTCGGCCTCAGTTGTGCCGATGCGGAATTGCGCGGCGAATTGCCGGAAGTCATGAGTTTGCGCTGTGCGCCGCTGTGTCATGGCGATCCGAACGAACTGTATGCGCGTCTGGGTGAATTGCCGGGTGATTTATTTGGCCAGAAAGTCGCCAAAGTGAAAGTCGGTTTGTACGAATCGGTAGGCGACGGGCTGAATGTCAGCATGTTGCTGGAGGCGTTGCCGGAGCTGCGTTTACGCCTCGACGCTAACCGCAGCTGGACGCCGGTCAAAGCCGAGGGGTTTGCCCGTCACGTCGCCCCTGAGCTGCGTTCCCGCATCGCTTTTATCGAAGAACCCTGCCTGACGCGTGAACAATCCCGCGATTTTTCCCGTACCACCGGCATTAAGATTGCCTGGGACGAAAGCGTGCGCGAGCCCGGTTTTACCGTTCAGGCCGAGCCGGGTCTGGCGGCGATCATCATCAAACCTACGCTGACGGGAAGCCTGTTGCGCTGCCGCCAGCTGATTGCGCAGGCTCACGCGGCGGGGCTGGAAGCAGTCATCAGTTCATCGATTGAATCCAGCCTCGGGCTGACGCAGCTGGCGCGTATCGCGCAATGGCTGACGCCCGACGCCGTGCCGGGGCTCGATACACTGGATCTGATGCAGGCACAGTTGATCCGGCAATGGCCGGGTTCCACACTCCCGCTGACGGATGTTTCTCAACTGGAAAAGGTATGGCAGAGCAAATGATCAATGACTGGCCGTGGCGTGAACGGGCGAACCGTTCGCCGTTTGCCATGGCGCTGAAAGCCGGGGATATCACCTGGTGCTGGCGTGATTTGCAACATCGTGTTGATTCACTGGCCGCCGGATTTATTCAGCAGGGCGTCAGTGAAGGCGCGGGTGTTGTGCTGCGCAGTAAAAACAGTCTGGATGCGCTGCTCAGTTATCTGGCGCTGTTGCAGACTGGCGCGCGTTTACTGCCGCTGAATCCGCAGTTGCCGCAAGGTCTTTGCGAAAAATTATTACCCCAGCTGGACATCAGTTTTGTGCTGGAACTGACCGGACAGCCGCTGTCCCTGAGCCAGACGCCGCTGCATTTGCGTAACGCGTTTTCCGTCAGCTGCGTTTCATGGCAGCCGGAGCGTATTGCAACAATGACGCTCACTTCCGGCTCCAGCGGGTTGCCGAAAGCCGCAGCGCATACCCTTTCCGCTCATCTTGCCAGTGCGCGCGGCGTTCTGGGTTTGATTCCGTTTACACACAACGACAGCTGGCTGCTTTCGCTGCCGCAGTTTCATGTATCGGGGCAGGGGATTATCTGGCGATGGCTTACCGCCGGTGCCACGCTGGTGCTGGCTGGGGATAAAAATATCGAGACCGCGCTGGCGGAATGCAGCCATGCGTCGCTGGTGCCGACGCAGCTCTGGCGTTTGTTGCAACAAACGGCATTCCCGGCGTCCCTGCGACACGTTCTGCTCGGCGGTGCGCAGATCCCGCTGGAGCTGACCACGCAGGCCGAAAAGGCTGGTGTGCAGTGCTGGTGCGGTTACGGGATGACGGAAACGGCGTCCACGGTGACGGCCAAACGCGCTGATGCGTCGGCGGGTGTGGGCATGCCGCTGGCCGGAAAAGACGTCCGTATTTCTGACGAAGAAATCCTGATCCGTGCCGACAGTCTGGCGGCCGGTTACTGGAAAAACGGTAGTCTGATGCCGCTGACGGATGCCGATGGCTGGTTGCATACCCGCGATCGCGGCGGGTGGCATGCCGAAGAACTGTTTATCGCCGGGCGTCTGGACAATCTGTTTTTCAGCGGCGGCGAAGGCATTCAGCCGGAAGATATCGAAAAAGTGCTGGTCAGCCATCCTCAGGTTTCGCAGGCTTTTGTGGTTCCCGTTGCTGATGAACAATTCGGACATCGTCCGGTGGCGGTGCTTGACGCACAGGCCGGGCTGGTTTATGCGGAACTGAATCTCTGGCTTAGCCGGAAATTACCGCATTTCCAGTTGCCGGTGGCGTATCACGCGTTGCCCGAAACGCTGGCGCAGGGCGGTATCAAAATCTCCCGGCTGCGCATCCGGCAGTGGATTGAAACGCTGACCGCGTAGACGAAAAAAGGGCCGCATTGCGCGGCCCTTATCATTGCTTACGGTGTAAACCGGATCAGGCTTTCAGTGCTTCTTCAACGCCCGCGCCATACGCCGGATCGACTTTATAGAACAGGTCGAGCTGGCGTAGTTGCGTTTCAGGTGACGCATGCTTCAGTTCACCGGCAATGCGCGCAAACATACGCTGATGTTCGGCTTCAGACAGGAGGTTAAACAGCAAACGCGGCTGAGTGAAATAATCATCATCTTCACGATGATTCCAGTGATCGGCTGCGCCCTCAATGCTCAGCGGCGGTTCGCTGAAATCGGGCTGTTCCTGGAATAAACCTGCGCTGTTCGGCTCGTACGTCACGCCGTTACCGCTGTTGCCGTCAACGCGCATCGCGCCGTCGCGGTGATAATTATGGAACGGGCATTTTGGTGCGTTCACCGGGATCTGATGATGGTTCACGCCCAGACGATAACGGTGCGCGTCGCCGTAAGAGAACAGGCGGCCCTGCAACATTTTGTCCGGTGAGAAGCCGATGCCCGGCACCACGTTCGCCGGGCTCATCGCCACCTGCTCAACTTCGGCAAAGTAGTTTTCCGGATTACGGTTCAGCTCGAATTCACCGACCTCAATCAGCGGATAATCGCTGTGCAACCAGACTTTGGTCAGGTCAAACGGGTTGTACGGCAGTTGAGAGGCTTCCGCTTCCGGCATGATTTGCACGAACAGTTTCCAGCGCGGGAAATCGCCGCGTTCGATGGCGTCATACAGGTCGCGCTGTGAACTTTCGCGGTCGGTGCCGACCAGTTTTTCGGCTTCATCGTCCATCAGGTTTTCAATACCCTGCTGGCAGCGGAAATGGAATTTCACCCAGAAACGCTCATTTTCTGCGTTGATAAAGCTAAAGGTGTGGCTGCCGAAACCGTGAATGTGACGGTAAGACGTTGGCAGGCCACGGTCACTGACGTCGATGGTCAGCTGATGCAACGCTTCCGGCAGATGCGAGAAGAAATCCCATTTATACGCCGGGTTACGCAGGTTAGTGCGCGGGTCGCGTTTCACGACGTGGTTCAGATCCGGGAACTTCAGCGGGTCACGCAGGTAAAATACCGGCGTGTTATTACCGACCAAATCCCAGTTGCCTTCTTCGGTGTAAAACTTCATGGAGAAGCCGCGGATATCACGTTCTGCATCCGCCGCGCCGCGCTCACCGGCCACGGTAGAGAAACGGATAAACATGTCGGTTTGCTTGCCGATTTCAGAGAAGATCTTCGCGCGGGTGAACTGCGTAATATCGTGCGTCACAGTGAAGGTACCGTGCGCGCCGGAACCTTTCGCGTGCATTCGACGCTCAGGGATCACTTCGCGGTCGAAGTGCGCTAATTTCTCAAGAAACCAGACATCCTGCAGAAGCAGCGGGCCACGGCGGCCAGCGGTGATGACATTGTTATTATCGACGACGGGTGCGCCAGAGGCTGTTGTTAATCCTTTCTTCGTCATGACAATTCCTTCCAGTTTGAAACGGGTGTGGGGTAAAAGGGGCTGTGGAAGCCTTTTTACATTCCTTGTCTGAGGGTTGCTTTCCTAAGCAAAATTCACTCTACCCACAAGTAATAAACCCTATATTGATCAGGGGCAAATAGGCTGGAGTTATCATTCCGATTAGAAATCGTCGTTTCATCAATGAAATCGATGTTTCTTACAATTTACCGCCTTTTCGCGAATGTTTTAAAGTTCCAAAAAGTTGTTACAACAGAGTGAATTGCTTTAGACTTCACGCGGAAGAATCATTGTCGTTTAGCAATTATTTAGGATAAATAATGAAAAAGTTTCTTGTCGCTGGTGTTGCTGCCAGCCTGATGTTCGCGGCTGCTTCTGCAAATGCAATCAGCGTGAATGGTGAAGTTGGCGAGCATTACACTCACTTAGGCGTGGGCTTCGGCACCACTTCTCCGGGTCTGGCTTTAAGCGGTGACTGGACACATAACGATGACGACGGCGATGTTGCAGGTCTGGGTCTGGGCTACAACATCCCGCTGGGTCCGTTCATGGCCACCGTTGGCGGGAAAGGGCTTTACACCAACCCGAAAGACGGCGACGAAGGTTACGCGGCAGCAGTTGGTGGCGGCCTGCAATTGCCAATCGCTAAACTGTTCACCCTGTACGGTGATTACTATTATTCCCCGGATTCACTGTCCAGCGGCATTGGCAACTATAAAGAAGCTAATGCAGGCGTGCGTCTGACCGCGATTCCGTTAGTGACCGTGAGCGTGGGTTACCGGTACATGGCGCTGGACGGCAAAGATGGCAACCGTGACAACATCGTGGCTGATGGCGCATACCTCGGCGGCGCCATCAACTTCTGATCCCCGTCCTCTTTCGGGAAATCTCCTGATAAGCCTGCTTAGCAGGCTTTTTTTTCGCCTGAATGTTCCCTTCCGCACTCTCACTTTGTGCTTTTGCAATTGTGTTTCGGCCTGAGCCTTTCTACAGTGGAGTGACAAAAACAGAAGGAGAACGGGATGCTTAGGGTTGAGATGCTGAGTACGGGTGACGAAGTGCTGCACGGCCAGATTGTGGATACAAATTCTGCGTGGCTGGCGAATTATCTGTTCGAACAGGGTTTACCGATGACCAGCCGCGAAACCGTGGGTGACAGTCTCGACGCGCTGGTGGCCGTTCTCGAAGAACGCAGCCATATCGCGGATGTGCTGATTGTAAACGGCGGTTTAGGGCCAACAACGGATGATTTAAGTGCGCTGGCCGCGGCTAAAGCCTGTGGCGTAGAACTGGTGGAGAATGCCGGCTGGATTGAAACCATGCAGGCATTCTTTAATGAACGTGGCCGTCCGATGGCCGAATCTAACCGTAAACAGGCACAAATTCCGGCCAATGCCGAACTGCTGGATAACCCGGTCGGCACCGCCTGCGGGTTTAGCGTGAAGCTCAACCGCTGTGAGATCTTCTTCACGCCGGGCGTACCTTCTGAATTTAAAGTGATGGTGGAGCAGCAAATCGTTCCGCGACTTCACAAACAATTTCCCGCACTTGAAGCGCCGTTGTGTCTGCGTCTGACCACGTTCGGACGCGGCGAAAGCGATCTCGCCACCGAACTGGATAAACTTGAACTGCCGGAAGGTGTGGTGATGGGTTACCGTTCGTCATCGCCGATTATCGAGCTGAAAGTCACCGGCCCGCGTTCGCAGGAAGCCGCGATGCACAAAGCGTTTGAGCGTGTACGGGAAGTGGCGGGGGAGAGCACGATTTTCGAAGGGCTGGGCAGTCTGCCAGATCGTCTGGCTGAGCGTCTGCTGGCACAAAATCTGCGTCTTGCGGTGAGTGAAAGTTTCACCGGTGGTCTGCTGAACTGGCGGCTGCAAAGCGCAGGTGTTCCGCTGGCAGGAGGAGAGCTGCTGGCGCACAGCGAAGAAGCGTCACCGGAAAAATCCCTCGAATGCCTGCTGGCGCGGGCTCAGGGGCTGGCGGAAAAAACCGGCGCACAACTCGCACTGGCCGTCGGCGCACTGTCCGGCGAACACCTGAGTCTGGCATTGCATACGCCGTCCGGCACCAGCGGATTAACTATTCGTTATACCGCCACGCGTCACGGACTGACGTTACGGCAGGAGACGATGGCGATGGTGGCAATGGATATGCTGCGCAGGTATCTGAACGGGTGGGAGCCGGTAGCGGACTATCCTTGGCTCGACCGAGTCGAGAAAGTCTGGTGATTATTTAAGGTCAAGACCTTGGGCTGCGGCCCAAACTGGCTCTAAGGTCAAGACCTTGGGCTGCCGCCCAAACTGGCCCAAAGGACGCGTAAACGCGCGCCCTCTGGACTCCCGCGTTTTTTAAAACACGTGCCAAGCAACCCGGCTCTGTTTCAGAAACGCCAGCTATTGCCGCATAATCCCGCCGCTGCGCGGTGCCCTCCGTTCGGGTTACAACCCGCGCAAAATCGCGCGGTTTTCCACCTCTCCTCCGGCGCGATTTTTGAACGCGGCCAGAGGCTTTTTAGGTCACAGCTTCACCGGCTCGGATCACATGAAAAGCAAAACACTTTGCTTAATATTCAATTGGTTTTTTCTTTTAAAATGGTGGGATGGCGCGATAAAAAAATCCTGCTGAACGGAGCGGCTTCGAGACCTTAGGCTCGAAGGCCGAGAGAAGGCACCGCGCAGCGGCAGGGTTTTGAGCCACATGTGGAGTCACAGAACACGTCCATCGGCCTTGCGACAGCGCATGTTTTAAAAAAACGCGGGAGTCCAGAGGGAGAAGGTTTATTCTCCCTCTGGTCGGTGTGGGCCGACGCCCACGACCTTGACGTTGAAGTCGGTTTTGAAGTGGTTGTTAAAGCAGTTCGCAACATCGGGCTGTGGGCCAAAACCCACTAAAACTCAATCTCAATATCCCCGACCGGCATACAACAACACGGCAAAATCTCGCCGTCAGAGATGAACGCTAAGGGTTTTTCACTGTACTCCACCGCACCGCTAACCAGCCGCATGCGGCACGATCCGCAATAGCCTTCACGACACTGATACTCGACGTCAACATCATGATGTTCAAACACTTCCAGCAGATTGCGATGGTGGCTTTCGCACACCAGCTGTCTGCCACCGGCTGAAAGTGTGATGGTTCTGTCCGTCATTTACAGCTCGAAATCACTCAGATCGTCAGCATGAACTTCAGAGTCAATCTGACCGACCAGATAGGAGCTGACCTCCACTTCCTGAGGTGCAACCTGCACGTTGTCGGACACCAGCCAGGCGTTGATCCACGGAATTGGGTTAGAGCGGGTTTTAAATGGCGCATCCAGACCCACAGCCTGCATACGGATGTTGGTGATGTACTCGACGTACTGGCACAGAATGTCTTTGTTCAGGCCGATCATCGAGCCGTCTTTGAACAGATATTCAGCCCAGTCTTTTTCCTGCTGCGCGGCGAGCACGAACAAATCATGGCATTCCTGCTGACATTCCAGCGCGATCTCAGCCATTTCCGGATCGTCCTGACCTGAGCGAAGCAGGTTCAGCGCGTGCTGGGTACCGGTCAGATGCAGGGCTTCGTCACGGGCGATCATCTTGATGATTTTCGCGTTGCCTTCCATCAGTTCACGTTCTGCGAACGCAAACGAACAGGCGAAGCTAACGTAGAAACGCACGGCTTCCAGGGCGTTGACACTCATCAGACAGATGTAGAGTTTTTTCTTCAGCTCACGCAGGTTTACCACGACAGTTTTGCCGTTAACCTGATGCGTGCCTTCGCCCAGCAGGTGATAGTAGCTGGTCATCTCAATCAGCGTATCGTAATAGCCGGAGATATCTTTCGCGCGCTTGAGGATTTCTTCGTTGGTCACGATATCGTCAAACACAATCGCCGGATCGTTAACGATGTTACGGATAATGTGCGTGTAAGAACGTGAGTGAATAGTTTCCGAGAACGCCCAGGTTTCGACCCAGGTTTCCAGCTCCGGGATAGAAATCAGCGGCAACAGCGCGACGTTCGGGCTGCGGCCCTGAATGGAATCGAGCAGCGTCTGGTATTTCAGGTTGCTGAGGAAGATGTGCTTTTCGTGCTCCGGCAGTGCCTGGAAATCGATACGGTCGCGGGAAACATCAATCTCTTCCGGACGCCAGAAGAAGGACAGCTGCTTTTCGATCAGTTTTTCAAAGATTTCATGCTTCTGCTGGTCGAAACGGGCAACGTTAACCGACTGGCCAAAGAACATTGGCTCAAGAAGCTGATCGTTTTTATTCTGGGAAAAAGTACTGTAGGCCATAACTTCCTCGAAATTCTCGGCAAAAACCCCCTGACGGGGGTTTCGAATAATAATTGAGTTAAAACAGACGATTAGATTTTGCAGGCGCCGCTTTCGCAGTCATCAGCCACTTCAGCTTTCATGTCTTCCTGCACATCGTCAGCACCGTCGCGGGTGTTCTGATAGTACAGCGTTTTCACGCCAAATTTGTAGGCCGTCAGCAGGTCTTTCAACAACTGCTTCATCGGCACTTTGCTGTTCGGGAAGCGCGACGGATCATAATTGGTGTTAGACGAAATCGCCTGGTCGATGAATTTCTGCATCACGCCAACCAGTTGCAGATAACCGTCGTTGTTCGGCATATCCCACAACAGTTCGTACTGATCTTTCAGACGCTCATATTCCGGCACAACCTGGCGCAGGATGCCGTCTTTCGACGCTTTGATACTGATGTGGCCGCGCGGTGGCTCGATACCGTTGGTGGCATTGGAGATCTGCGAAGACGTCTCGGAAGGCATCAGCGCGGACAGCGTGGAGTTACGCAGGCCGTGGGTTTTGATACTTTCGCGCAGGGAATCCCAGTCCAGATGCAGCGGCTCGTCGCAAATCGCATCCAGATCTTTCTTGTACGTATCCACCGGCATGATGCCTTGTGAATAGGTGGTTTCATTGAACCACTGACACGCGCCTTGCTCTTTCGCCAGCTCGTTGGAGGCTTTCAGCAGGTAATACTGAATGGCTTCAAACGTTTTGTGCGTAAGGTTGTTGGCGCTGCCGTCGGAATAACGCACGCCGTTTTTCGCCAGATAATACGCGTAGTTGATCACGCCGATACCCAGCGTACGACGCCCCATCGCGCCACGTTTTGCGGCTTTGATCGGGTAATCCTGATAATCGAGCAGGGCGTCAAGGGCACGAACTGCCAGCACTGCCAGCTCTTCCAGATCGTCGAGGCTTTCGATAGCGCCGAGGTTGAAAGCAGACAGCGTACACAGCGCGATTTCGCCGTTTTCGTCGTTGACGTCATCCAGCGGTTTGGTTGGCAGCGCGATTTCCAGACACAGGTTGGACTGGCGAACAGGCGCGATAGCCGGATCAAACGGGCTGTGGGTGTTGCAGTGGTCAACGTGCTGAATGTAGATACGGCCTGTAGAAGCACGTTCCTGCATCATCAGCGAAAACAGCTCAACCGCTTTTACTTTCTGCTTACGGATGCTGGCGTCCTGCTCGTATTTCTCATACAGACGCTCGAACTCGTCCTGATCGGCAAAGAACGCATCGTAGAGGCCAGGGACGTCAGACGGGCTGAACAGGGTGATATCGCCGCCTTTCACCAGACGCTGATACATCAGTTTGTTGATCTGCACACCGTAGTCCATATGACGGACGCGGTTGCCTTCAACACCACGGTTGTTTTTCAGCACCAGCAGGCTTTCCACTTCCAGATGCCACATCGGGTAGAACAGCGTCGCTGCGCCGCCGCGAACACCGCCCTGAGAGCAGGATTTCACGGCGGTCTGGAAGTGTTTGTAGAACGGGATACAACCGGTGTGGAACGCTTCGCCGCCACGGATCGGGCTGCCCAGCGCACGGATGCGACCGGCATTGATGCCGATACCGGCACGTTGGGAAACGTATTTCACGATAGCGCTGGACGTCGCGTTGATGGAATCCAGGCTGTCGCCACATTCAATCAGAACGCAGGAGCTGAACTGACGGGTTGGGGTGCGCACGCCAGACATGATCGGCGTAGGCAGAGAAATTTTGAAGGTAGAAATCGCGTCATAGAAACGTTTGATGTAATCCAGACGGGTTTCACGCGGGTAGCCGGAGAACAGGCAGGCCGCGACCAGAATGTACAGAAACTGTGCGCTTTCGTAGATATCGCCGGTCACGCGGTTCTGTGCCAGATATTTCCCTTCCAGCTGCTTCACAGCTGCGTAGGAGAAATTCATGTCGCGCCAGTGGTCAATAAAACTGTCCATCTGCTCGAACTCTTCAGCCGTGTAGTCTTCCAGCAGATGTTTGTCGTATTTACCCATTTCAACCATGCGCGTGACCTGGTCGATCAGTTTTGGCGGTTCAAACTGGCCGTAGGCTTTTTTACGCAGGTGGAAGATTGCCAGACGGGCGGCCAGATATTGGTAATCCGGGGCATCTTTGGAGATCAGGTCGGCAGCCGCTTTGATAATCGTTTCATGAATATCAGCGGTTTTAATCCCGTCATAGAACTGGATGTGTGAACGAAGTTCTACTTGAGAAACTGATACGTTTTGAAGACCTTCCGCTGCCCAGTCAATGACACGGTGGATTTTATCAAGGTTGATGCGTTCTGTGCGGCCATCACGTTTAGTAACAAGCAGACTTTGGTTCATTCGGTGTGATACCTCAAAGGTTTATACAGTGCCTGACCTGGCCGTGAAAACACGCGCGACAGCACAAAGAGTCCCTTGTGTGCTGGTCAGGATATAAACACAATATATTGTGGGTTTGTTATTTTCTGATGACAAGATAGTGACTGAATGGCCCTTTTGCAAGTGAACAAAATGGCCTGTTTTGTGGATAAGTTGGGGAGAAATTTTTGCCTCAAGCCTGAGGAGTCCGTCATTGCTGGCGCGACAAACCTGTCAATATCTGAGATACGATTTTCTTATATTTTTGCGAAAGGTGATCGACTGCCGGTTTATTAAACGTTAGAAAAAAACGCTATATTGATCTGGATAACTATTCTAAAAAAACATGTTGCGCCTGCCGGATGAACCAACGCCCTAAAAACTAAGGTTTAAGTGAAATTATGAGCAGGGATGTTTGGGTAAAGTCTGAAGATTTCAGCCCGGAACGCATCTTCCGGGCTTGACGCAGGGGTGATTTCGGGCACTCAGCTCACGCTGTTATTTTCAGCCTGCGTATGAATCATGTAATTCACATCGACGTTTGGCCCGAGTTTGAAATGGTCGGTCAGCGGGTTGTAATGCAGCCCCATAATGTGGCGTTCAAACAGCGGCGTGCGGTCAATCATGTTCAGCAGCTCTGACGGCTTGATGAACTTTTTGATGTCATGCGTGCCCTTCGGCACCATCTTCAGCACGTATTCCGCGCCGAAAATCGCCATCAGCCAGGCTTTGTTATTGCGGTTGATGGTGGAGAAGAAAACGTGGCCGCCGGGCTTTACCAGACGGGCGCAGGCCGCAACCACTGACGCCGGGTCCGGCACGTGTTCCAGCATTTCCATACAGGTCACGACATCGTACTGCTGCGGATGCGCATCGGCATGTGCTTCGACAGTTTCCTGCACGTAAGTGACTTTCACACCGCTTTCCAGCGCATGCAGACGCGCGACCTGCAACGGCTCGCCGCCCATGTCCAGACCGGTCACTTCTGCGCCAGCCACCGCCATGCTTTCACTTAAAATTCCGCCGCCGCAGCCGACGTCGAGAACCTTCTTCCCGAACAGGCCGTCGGCGCGCTCCAGAATGTAGTTCAGACGAAGTGGATTAATGCGGTGAAGGGGTTTGAATTCGCCTTCCAGATCCCACCAGCGCGAGGCGACGGCCTCAAACTTGGCGATTTCTTCATGGTCAATATTCTGTGGCTTAGAGGCCGGTGTGGTTGTCATGAGCGTGATGAACTCCTTATATCCAGATGAGCGGATTATACATATTCCGTCCGGTTTGGTTCAGTTTTGTCGCGGCTGGCTAATCTTTGTACGAATTCACGCGCTTTGCGCAAAGGTTTGAATCATGTTGGATAATACTGCGCAAAAGGGGGAGGTTGTTTTCCACGTTTGGCTGGTTTGTGGTATAGTTTTACACCTTTGCGCTATATATGCCTACGTGGGCAGCGGCCATGAATAATCAGTAGAGGGATAGCAGCTCCATGAGCGACCTTGCCAGAGAAATCACACCGATTAACATCGAAGAAGAGCTGAAAAACTCTTACCTGGATTATGCGATGTCCGTTATTGTCGGACGTGCGCTCCCAGATGTGCGCGATGGTTTGAAACCGGTGCACCGGCGCGTACTTTTCGCAATGAATGTTCTCGGTAACGACTGGAATAAAGCCTACAAAAAATCGGCCCGTGTGGTCGGTGACGTTATCGGTAAATATCACCCGCACGGTGATACTGCTGTTTATGACACCATCGTTCGTATGGCTCAGCCTTTTTCACTTCGCTACATGCTGGTGGACGGGCAGGGTAACTTCGGTTCGGTGGATGGCGACTCCGCCGCCGCCATGCGTTATACCGAAATCCGCATGTCAAAAATTGCACACGAATTGCTGGCAGACTTAGAAAAAGAAACTGTCGATTTCGTGCCAAACTATGACGGCACCGAACAAATTCCTGCGGTAATGCCAACGCGTATTCCTAACCTGCTGGTTAACGGCTCGTCAGGTATCGCGGTCGGTATGGCGACGAACATTCCGCCGCATAACCTCACTGAGGTGATCAACGGCTGTCTGGCGTACATCGAAGATGAAAACATCAGCATTGAAGGGCTGATGGAACACATCCCGGGGCCTGACTTCCCGACGGCAGCGATCATCAATGGCCGTCGTGGTATCGAAGAAGCTTACCGTACAGGCCGTGGCAAAATCTCCATCCGTGCCCGCGCTGAAGTGGAAGCGGACGCCAAAACCGGTCGCGAAACCATCATTGTTCACGAGATCCCGTATCAGGTGAACAAAGCCCGTCTGATCGAAAAGATCGCCGAGCTGGTGAAAGAAAAGCGTGTCGAAGGCATCAGCGCACTGCGCGATGAGTCCGACAAAGACGGTATGCGTATCGTCATTGAAATCAAACGCGACGCTGTCGGTGAAGTGGTTCTGAATAACCTCTATTCACTGACGCAGCTGCAAACGTCTTTCGGCATCAACATGGTGGCATTGCACCAGGGTCAGCCGAAAATTCTCGGTCTGAAAGAGATCCTGTCTGCGTTTGTCCGTCACCGTCGTGAAGTCGTCACGCGTCGTACTATCTTCGAACTGCGTAAAGCCCGTGACCGTGCACATATCCTTGAAGCACTAGCCATCGCGCTGGCAAACATCGACCCAATCATTGAACTGATCCGTGCTGCACCGACACCGGCTGAAGCGAAAGCGGGCCTGATCGCGCGTTCATGGGATCTGGGTAACGTTGCTGCGATGCTGGCAAGCGCCGGTGATGATGCGGCTCGTCCTGAATGGCTGGAACCACAGTTTGGTATTCACGACGGTAAATACTTCCTGACTGAACAGCAGGCACAGGCGATTCTGGATCTGCGCTTGCAGAAACTGACCGGCCTTGAGCACGAAAAACTGCTGGATGAATACAAAGAGCTGCTGGTGCAAATCGCCGAGCTGCTGTTCATCCTGTCCAGCCCTGAGCGTCTGATGGAAGTCATTCGTGAAGAACTGGAAGCGATCCGCGATCAGTATAACGATCCGCGTCGCACCGAAATTACGGCGAACTCTTCTGACATCAACATCGAAGACCTGATCAATCAGGAAGACGTTGTGGTGACATTGTCGCATCAGGGGTATGTGAAATATCAGCCTCTGACCGACTATGAAGCGCAGCGTCGCGGTGGTAAAGGCAAATCAGCCGCACGCATTAAAGAAGAAGACTTTATCGACCGTCTGCTGGTGGCTAACACCCATGACACCATTCTGATGTTCTCAAGTCGCGGACGTTTGTACTGGATGAAAGTCTATCAGTTGCCGGAAGCCAGCCGCGGTGCCCGTGGCCGTCCGATCGTCAACTTACTGCCGCTTGAGCCAAACGAACGTATTACCGCCATTCTGCCAGTACGCGAGTACGAAGAAGGCCGTCATGTGTTCATGGCAACCGCAAGCGGTACCGTGAAGAAAACTGCTCTGACCGATTTCAGCCGTCCGCGCAGCGCCGGCATCATCGCCATCAACCTGAACGAGGGTGATGAGCTGATTGGTGTTGACCTGACTGACGGTAAAGACGAAGTCATGCTGTTCTCTGCCGCCGGTAAAGTGGTGCGCTTCTCCGAAGAAGCCGTCCGCTCGATGGGCCGTACGGCGACCGGTGTACGCGGTATCCGTCTGGGCGAAGGCGACAGCGTTGTGTCCCTGATTATCCCACGCGGCGACGGTTGTATTCTGACTGTGACGCAAAACGGCTTCGGTAAACGGACTGAGTCCACAGAATATCCAACCAAATCCCGTGCAACGCAGGGCGTAATCTCAATCAAAGTGAGCGAGCGTAACGGACCGGTTGTTGGCGCGATTCAGGTAGATGAAGCGGATCAGATCATGATGATCACCGACGCCGGTACGCTGGTGCGTACCCGTGTTTCTGAAGTGAGTACAGTAGGCCGTAACACCCAGGGTGTGACGCTTATCCGTACCGCAGAAGAAGAACACGTCGTCGGTCTGCAACGTGTTGCAGAGCCGGTAGAAGACGAAGAACTGGATGGCGTAGCCACTGAAGCGGGCGAACTGGAAGCGGCACAAGCAGCCGATTTGCCGGACGACGCAGAAGGTGAAGACGATCAGCCAGCTGAAGACGACGAAGAATAAGTTTTCTTAGTCGGATAAATGAAGGGCATAACATGGCAACGTGTTATGCCTTTTTTATTAACATCGTATTTTTTAGAAACCACGACAATAGTGTATTCTGAATCCTAAACGTATCCTGCTCACTGAGCCGTTACACCGATGGTTAATCCTTGAAATATCTTGCTTCGTTTCGAACAACGCTAAAAATATCCCGCTATCTGTTCCGGGTGCTGGCGCTTATGTTGTGGACACTGGGTGTGCTGCTGACCACCTTTTATGTGCTGAATATCTTCCACAACAAAGAATCTGAGATCCGCGATGAGGATAACCTCAACTACGATCTGGCGCAGAGCTACGTCAAAAACTCCAATGACGTCATGCACAGCATAAAGTTTATGGCCGAGAAGCGTCTCAGCGATTCCATGAACGGGCTGGATATCATCAATGGCATGATCAGCACCAAAAGCACGCCGCCGACCTATCTTTCACTGTTTCCTGAGTCCGATTGTTCTCAGATAAACAGCAGCTACCGCAACTCGCTGGCGTCGCTTGGTAACATGATCCATTACTGGAAAGACAATTTCTCCGATGCTTACGATCTGAACCGTGTGTTCTATATCAGCGGCGAGAATTTGTGTCTGGTGGATTTTGGGGTCAGCAGCGAACCGCTGGAGCGTGAAAGTCAGGAGCAGCTGAAATCGTTGCATGAGAAAATCCTGCAATACCGCAACGGTAAAAACCAGGACAAGGCCAACAGCCTGTACTGGGTGTCGCAGTCCGGTAATAAAGATTCCGGCTATCTTTATGTATTAACCCCAATTTATGTCGGTAATAAACTCGAAGCGCTGATGGGTATTCAGCAAAATTTGCGTCTTGAAGATTTACTGAATCCTAATGCCCAGCACACCGGCGTGACGCTGCTGGATGAAGACGATCAGCCGTTGCTGAGCATTTCTGAAGATGACGGTAACACGGCGACGCTGGGAAATTACCCGGAAGAAAGCTCTTATTTCGGCTACATGAACGGCTATAAAGATCTCATTTATAAAAAGCCGCTGACACCATCCACGCTGAGCGTAGTCTATTCAATGCCGTTCAACACGCTGCTTGAACGGTTCAAGATACTGATTTTCAACGCCGTATTGCTGAATATCTTCTCCGGTCTGCTGCTGTTTATTCTGGCCTGGGTATTTGAGCGTAAGATGTTTTTACCGGCGGAAGAAAACGCGTTCCGTCTGGAAGAACATGAGCAGTTTAACCATAAAATCGTTGCCTCGGCGCCGGTAGGAATTTCGATTCTGCGCATCAGTGATGGCGTGAATATCCTGAGTAATGAGCTGGCGCATAATTATATCAATATGCTGACGCAGGAAGACCGCCAGCGTATTACGCGGATCATCTGCGACCAGCAGGTCAATTTTGTTGATGTGATTACCAAGAATAACAACAACATCCAGCTGAGTTTCGTTCACTCTCGCTACCGGAATGAAGACGTGGCGATCTGCGTTCTGATAGACGTCAGCTCGCGGGTGAAAATGGAGGAATCACTCCAGGAAATGGCCAATGCGGCGGAACAGGCCAGCCAGTCGAAATCCATGTTCCTGGCGACGGTCAGCCATGAATTGCGTACGCCGCTGTATGGGATTATCGGTAACCTGGATTTACTGCAAACGCAGGGGCTGCCGCAGGGCGTTGACCGTCTGGTAACGGCGATGAACAACTCCTCGGCGCTTTTACTGAAAATCATCAGCGACATTCTCGACTTCTCGAAAATTGAATCCGAGCAGCTGAAAATCGAGCCGCAGGAATTCTCGTGCCGTGAAGTGATTACCCACATTGCCGGCAACTATCTGCCGCTGGTGGTGAAAAAGCACCTCGGCCTTTACTGTTTTATCGAGCACAACGTGCCGCTGTCGTTTAACGGCGATCCGGTGCGTTTGCAGCAGGTCATTTCGAATATCCTGAATAACGCGATCAAATTTACCGATACCGGCTGTATCGTTTTGAACGTCAGAACCTGCGGTAATTATCTGGAATTCCAGGTGCGCGATACCGGCGTGGGCATCCCGGAGCGGGAAATCACCCGCCTGTTTGACCCGTTCTTCCAGGTCGGAACCGGCGTGCAGCGCCACTTCCAGGGCACCGGGCTCGGGCTGGCGATTTGTGAAAAGCTGATCAACCTGATGGATGGCGACATTGACGTTGAATCCGAACCGGGGCTGGGCAGTTCGTTTACCGTGCGTATTCCGTTGTACAACGCCACGTTCCCGTCCGAAGAACCGCTCGATAACTGGCAGGACAAAACGGTCTGGCTGGATGTGCGTAACGCGTATCTGGAAAGCTATCTGATGCAGCTGCTACGTTACCACGGCGCGAATATTCAGCGCTTTGAGGCAGGAATGCAAAGCCAGCGCGAAGATGTGCTGATCACCGATACGCCGCTCATCCACAAAGGTGAACTGGCGGCACAGATTGAGTTTTCTATCGCGCACATCGGGCCGCCGGTCGAGACACGCCCGGGGTACTGGGTTCACAGCACCTCGACGCCGCTGGAAATCACCGCGCTGCTTAACCGTATTTACCGGCTGGAAACGTCAGCAGAAGAAGGCGGTTTACCGGCACCGGAAGCCACTGTGGTTCACGATTACAGCGATATCACATTGCTGGTGGTGGATGACCATCCGATCAACCGGCGTCTGCTGGCAGATCAGCTGGGCACGATGGGATACGTCGTGGTGACGGCGAATGACGGTATGGACGCGCTGGACGCCATGCGTTCCCATGAAATCGACATCGTTCTCAGTGACGTAAACATGCCACGGCTGGATGGTTACGGGCTGACCCAAAAACTGCGTGAGCTGGGCCATACGCTGCCGGTGATTGGCGTGACTGCCAACGCACTGGCCGAACAACGTCAGCGTTGTCTGGAAGCGGGGATGGATAACTGCCTGTCGAAACCGGTCACGCTGGAGACGTTGCGCGATACGCTGAGTTACTACAGCGCGCTGGTTCGCAAGAAACGGGAAAGTGAGCAGTAATAGAAAAGCAAAAGGCACCCGGAGGTGCCTTTTTTTATGTCTTAACGTTCAATAATCAGAGTAACGTCCTGAAACGTTAGTCTTTATCGACTGGCTGGGAACTGACGGAAGACAGGTAGTTAAGCAGGGCGATATCGTTTTCCACTCCCAGTTTAAGCATCGCAGATTTCTTCTGGCTGCTGATGGTTTTGATGCTGCGGTTCAGCTTTTTAGCAATCTCTGTCACCAGGAAGCCTTCTGCAAACAGACGCAGAACTTCGCTTTCTTTCGGAGACAGACGCTTGTCGCCGTAACCGTTGGCGCTGATTTTTTCCAGCAATTTGGCAACGCTGTCAGGGGTAAACTTCTTGCCCTTCTGCAACGCGGCCAGCGCTTTCGGTAAATCGGTTGGCGCGCCTTGTTTTAGCACAATCCCTTCAATATCCAGATCCAGGACAGAGCTCAGGATCGCCGGATTATTGTTCATGGTCAGAACAATAATGGACAGCTGCGGATAGTGACGTTTGATGTACTTGATCAGCGTAATGCCGTCGCCGAATTTGTCGCCTGGCATTGAAAGGTCAGTAATCAGAACATGGGCGTCAAGTTTGCTTAAGCTGTTAACCAGTGCTGTCGAGTCTTCAAATTCACCGACAACGTTCACCCATTCAATTTGTTCAAGGGACTTACGAATACCAAACAGGACGATAGGATGGTCATCAGCAATAATTACGTTCATATTATTCATGTGATTAGCTACCTTGCTGGAGCAGTCTGGAGACAAAAGAATCAATGTGATTGATGGTTTCAGTAATCTGTAATGCATCGCCGTCTGCGATGTATTGTTCTAACGCTTCGCACATTTGCTTGCCGGGAGTCAGATTCAGCATGGCGAATACCCCCTTAAGGCGATGTGCTGTTTGTGACAGTGACGTAAAATCACGACGTTGGTTTTCATTATACAGTTTCTCAAGATCTTCCGGTACTGTCTCGACAAAAAGCTGATAGTAATCGCTTGATTTTAACTGCTTTTCGTACTGATCGAGAGAGTCTTCGCCGGGTTCTTCGGGTGAAACACTGTCATCGGAAACAGAAAATTGCTGTTCGATTAACAGTAAGGTTGCGTCGATCAGCGCACTGCTGATGTTGTAATTGACGCGAATATAATGCTTTTCAAGCGGCTGGAAACCGGCTTCATCGTCGGTCAGCAGCAGCGTATATTTATCGCTGTTTTGCGCATTATCCGTCAGTAAAACGTCGTACTCGCGCGTCACCTGGCGCTCGTCTGCCACAATACACACCGCGCCATATGCATTCATGGTGCGGGTGACAATGCCGCGAACTTCTTCCGAGGTGATGTCGAGTAAAACCGTGACATCATTGAGCAACTGCTCATGTTCGGCTTCCACTTCCTGCGCCTGCGGACGCTGCTTCACGCGCACGGTGTAGCGGGTTCCGATGTTCAGCTTACTGCGGATTTCGAGCTGACCGCCGAGCTTCTTGCACAGCTGATTACACAGGAAGAACGTCAGTCCTGACCCGTGATTAAAGCGATCAACTAACGTCTGGCTCAGGAAAGGATAATTCAGATTGCTCAATTCTTCCTTCGAAATTCCGCTGCCGGTGTCGGTAATGTGGAAAATCAGCTGATCCGGGCGATCTTCGTCCTGTTCACTGGTCAGCGTGATTTTGCCCAGCGACGTGGTAACGATGGCGTAATCGATCAGCAGCGACAGAATTTTCTTCACCGCCTGCATATCGCCCACAAAGGACGCTTCCGGCGCAATCTGGAAATGGTTCAGCAGCCCGAGCCCTTTCTGGCTGAGGCGGGGCAGGGCGTCGAGTAACAGTTCATCAACCATCGCCGATAACACATAACCGTCGCTGGAAGGCTGCCAGTCCTGCGTTTCCAGCCGCGTCAGCAGGGTAATATTATCCACCAGCGTCAGTGCGTTACGCGATTCATTGAGCAGTTTGGCTTCCAGCGCCAGACGCTCTTCCGGTTGCTGTTCTTCGGTCAGCGCCTGCGCCAGTCCGTTGAGTTCCTGAAGCGGCTGGTTAAGCTCAATGCCCAGATTATGCAGCATCAGTTTGCGCGCCTGGAGGTTCTTTTCGAACTCGCGTTTGGCCTGTTGCAGCGTCCGGTTCACCATCACTTCTTTGTCCTGATCGTGCAGCATGAACAGGTAGGTTTCCGATGAAATCTGGCTGCGGAGCATGCGTATCTCGTACACCTCATTATTGACGGTGGCCTGTATCGTACCGTGATGCTGCTCGGCCATATTGGCAATTTTATTGAGGCTCAGGTGCGGCAACAGCTGATCGGCAATCTTGTTGCTCAGGATCACGCTGTGGTTACTGAAATTGTACACCAGCAATCCGAGCGGCAGACCGGAGATAATTTCCTGATTGAGCGCCTGCTGCATCTGCAACTGCGCCGCCATATTTTCGCTCGGGCGGATGTACTGATGGCGGATGAAATAGATACTCGCCATCGCAAGTCCCATCAGGAACAGATTGATGAGGATCAGCCAGAAGTTGTTGCGCGACAGATCCACGACCAGGCTAAACAGCGGCACATGGTAAGTCAGCGACAGCGGAGAGTTGTTCAGAGGGACATTAAAGACCAGCGACCAGCCTTGCAGCGCAATGGTGCTCGCGGCGCCGTCGTCGGTCGGATCCCCTTCATTGACGTCCGAGGTATTGCCGTTGAGCTGGAAATTATCCCGCGCCATGCTCGACGGGATCAGGTCGCTCATCGGTAAATCAAAGGCAATTACCGTTGCCAGATGACCCGGATTATTGAAGGTCGTGCGCAGGGAGAATGAATATTCATTGCTCTGGCGGGATTTGCGCAGCGGAGAATAACTTTCCCGCTCGTCCAGCGTGTTGGCTTGCTGGAGCATTTCCGCACGGCGCGATTGCAGCGTGCTGGTGAAATAGTTTTCTTTCAGCCGGGAATCCTGCTGCTGCAACGGCACGGTGGTAATCAGCATCATGCTGTTGTCCTGGCCATTCAGATAATACAGGGAATAAGGCAGGGTGGTTGAGCCCCACTGATCGTCGAGAAATGCCGAGACCTTCAACGTGAGATCCAGCGTCGAGCTGTCGTGCGTACCGAAGATCAGCGCATCCGTTTTCTTATGCGGCTTGGAGACGAAGAACATATCCTGACGAAGACGGATTTCCTGCGCATTCACTGCATCGGGCGTCATCGGCTGACCGGAAAAATCATCGTAAATCTGGTAAGTCATGTAGCGATATTTATCGATGCGTTTTTGCAACTGATCGGCAAGAGTTTGCGTCGTGTGCAGTTTGTCATTCATGTACGCGTTGGTGTAGTTGTAACCGTAAAGGCCCAGCCCCACGACCAGCAGCAGAATGAACAACCAGAAGAAACGCGTAATGTTGGTTGATGTCAGTGATAAATATTTACCAGCCATGATGATGAATTTTTTCCTTCATTCTTGTTATCACTCTTTTATCGGAGCACGGCTTTCGCGCAGGCCGTGACACATAACATCATTGCTGCCACGCAGCCCAGTGCGACAGACAAACTGCTCAGTTGCGCGATAAAGCCAATCAGCGCGGGACCCGCCAAAATACCGGCATAACCCAGGGTTGTCACGGAAGCGATAGCCATGCTGGCGGGCATCGCCGTCTGATTCCCCGCGGCGCTGAACATAATAGGCACCAGATTCGACGCACCAAAACCGGTCATGATGAAGCCGAGACCGGCAAACCAGAGATTGTCTACCGTGGTCAGTAAAATCATACCAAGGCTGGCGCAAAGGCTGCCAAACATCAGCACTTTATAACGTCCCATTGCCGCAATAATACGGTCGCCGGTCAGGCGGCCCAGGGTCATCGCAATAGAAAACACCGCATAACCCAGACCGGCCTGATGGGCGGAAACACCGCGTTCCGTGGTCAGGAACAGCGCGCCCCAGTCCAGCATTGAGCCTTCGGTCAGGAACATCACAAAACATAAAAAACCGAGCAAAATCACCCAGCCGCGCGGCAGAACAAACATCGGCCCGTCGCCGTCGTGACGGGTGTCTTTCCAAAAATGAGGGCTGGTCAGCACCACTAAAACAGCCAGCGCGGCCACCACGATCATCACCGAAATAAACGGTGTCATGCCCAGAAAGAGCAGGCCGGTGATGGCCAGTGCGCCAAAAATACTGCCCATGCTGAAAAAGCCATGGAACCCGGACATCATCGCGCGTCCGCTGGCTTTTTCGACCACCACGGCGTGAACGTTCATAGCCACATCGACCATGCCAATTGCTGCGCCGAATACCAGCAAAATCAGTGCCATACCTTCAACGCTGTTCATTAGTGTCAGTAACGGCAGCGCCAGCAAAAGCAATGTGCTGGCGATTAAAATCACGGTTTTGCACCCGAGTTTACCGGTGAGAAAACCGGTCAGCGGCATCGAAAACGTCGAGCCTGCGCCGATACACAGAAGCAATAATCCGAGCGTGCCGTCGCTGATATCGAGCCGCAATTTCACAAACGGCACCAGCGGCGCCCAGGCTGCCATGGCAAAGCCGGAAAGCAGAAAAATAAGCCGTGTCGCGTGTTGCTGTGCGACGCCGGGCTGTGGCGTTCCGGCGATTTGTTCTTCTGAAGAATTCTGTGAATCAACGTCTGAAACACTTTCTGTAGCAGGCTGTGTGAGCAGCGGGTCATGAGGCATGGTGCAAAATCCCTTTGTACTGATTGGCGAAATTATAAAAAAAATTAATTAATCAATCCTGCTGCCGGTTTTCTCTCTGAAACGGGCCGGAAGGGGGGCAAGACAACCCGGTTTTCGCTTAATCCGTCGGCTTTTAACGGCTGAGAGGTTCTGAAAAACATCACACAAACTTACTAACCGGGCATCTTATCAGAAAGCATAAGTCACTGTGATTGCGCATAGTCTTAAATATTTGCTGGCGGAATACAGTAGTGCCAGAAAATCTAAGAGGCGATCACACAATTGGTAAGTCAATTTGATGAGTTATCAGTGCGGCTAATGCTTGATTTTATTAATAATGATCCCGCTTAGTCTTTAAGATGAAGTTGCAAACTTGTTATTTATCATCATGTTGTTTTTTAACGCTTTGGGCTAGAACAGGAATTACCTCGCGTCAAACTTATATTTCCACTCCAAACGATAAATAAATTTTATCTTAAAGATTATCTTTTTTTTATGCACTTAACTTAAATCATGCATATAACTTATGGAGTTTCGGACAAAAAGTTACCGTAACGATTACATAAAAAGAACATTCTAGCCTTAAGTGACGTGTTAATTGCTCGATTTGTAGTCTATGGCATTCCCCAACACCAGTTGGAAGTTAACCCATTTTCGTAATGGTCATCATACCTGCTGAACCGCTCTTCTCCGATAACGGAAAGCGTGGGCCATGCGCGTGTGAGTCTCAACTGGATGTTATAGGGGTACAACATGGCTCAGAACGGTAGCGTTGTTATTGATGTTCTCTCTCGTAAAAATGGTGCAGTAATCTCTCAGGTTTCCAGTGCCAGTCAGGATGTTACCCTCAATCAGGCCAGCATAATTCGCATTCACGGCACCCGTGAAGCGGTGTCCAGCTATGAGCGCGTGGGCAATGATCTCGTCATCCACATGAAAGACGGCAGCACCGTCCGCTACCACAGTTTCTTCAACACCGAAGGTGCCGAAGACAGCGTTCTGGTATTCGATGATGGTGTTCATCCCATTGAACACGCCGCGTTTGTCGATACCGGTGCCACAGCCGGTGCCGTACCGATTGTTCCCGCTTATCAGACCATCCCGGATATCGGTGTTCTGCTTGAAGATTCCTCAAGTTTTAGCCCGGGCGTATTAGCCGCGGTGCTGGGCGTTGTGGCGCTCGGCGCGGGTATCGCGATTGCCGCCGGCGGCGGTGGTGGCGGCGGGGGCAGCAGCAGTAATAACGGCGGAAGTGATGGCGGCAACAATGGCGGGAATAACGGCGGTAACAATGGCGGGAATAACGGTGGCAACAATGGTGGGAATAACGGCGGCAACAACGGCGGAACCACCAATGAAGCGCCAACGCTGACGCTGGCCACGTTTGCCAACGGCAACGTCGTCAATAAAACGGCCGCAGAAAGTACTCAGAATTTCACCGGTGGCACCACTCACGCCGCCGCAGGCAGCACCATCGTGCTGACCATCAATGGCAAAACCTTCACAACCACCGTTGACGGCAATGGCAACTGGAGTGTTCCGCTGACGGCGGCTGAGCTGCACACGCTGGCCGACGGCACTTACGTGGTCAGTGTGACTGTAACCAACACCAATGGCGATAGCGTGACCAAAAGCGTCACCGTGGTGGTTGATACCACACCGCCGGTGCTGACAGTCAATCCGGTGGATGGCGACAACGTCATCGATGCGATTGAACATCAGCAACCGCTGGTCGTGAGTGGAACCGCCTCGGTTTCTGAAGCCGGGCGCACCGTCGATGTGGTGCTTAACGGCGTGCACTACAGCGCCACCGTGACCTCAGAGGGCACCTGGTCCGTCACTATTCCGGCCAACGTCGTTTCTGCGCTGGCCGAAGGGAATTACACCCTCACCACCTCGCTGACGGATGCCGCCGGTAACTCAACCACGACACCGGAAAGCTTTGTCATCAATGACAGCGCGGGCATTCTGACCGTCAATCCGATTTCCGGCGACGGCCAGCTCAATGCAACCGAAGCACAGTCCGCGCTGGTGATCACCGGAACGACGTCAAATGTCGCGGCGGGTACGCAAATTACCGTGGTTCTTGGCGGTGTGACGTATCACACAACCACTAACGCTGACGGCGGCTGGAGCCTGAGCGTGCCTTCCCCGGCGCTACAGGCGCTGACCGATGGCGAAACGACCCTGACCGTCAGTCTGGTTGATGCTCAGGGCGATACTATCAGTCAGTCGGCCGGTCTTAATGTTGCCATTCACGGCGTCCCGCCAACGCTGGATCCGGTATTTGGCGGCGATAACACGCTTGATGGCACTGAATCCACCGCCACGCAGATTCTGACGGGTAACACCGGCCTGAAAGGCGACGGCCAGACAGTTACCGTGACCATTGGCGGGCAGCAACTCACCGGCACGGTCGACAGCGACGGCAGCTTTACCGTCAGCGTACCGCCGTCTGTACTCGGCACTCTGCCACAAGGCACCAACAATATTACGGTGACCGTGACGGACACCGCGGGCAACCATAACACCCTCACCACGCCAGTGAGCGTTGACACCATTGCGCCAACCCTGACCGTCAATCCGCTGGAAGGCGACGGTTATATCAGCGTGGCCGAAGCCGCGGGGGTCATGATCCTGACCGGGACAGCATCGGTCAGTGAAGCAGGGCGTCCGGTAGTTATCACCATCAACGGCGTGGATTATCCCGGCGCGGTGGTTCAGCCGAACGGCACCTGGAGCGTGAGTATTCCGGCCGGTTCCCTGAGTAATCTCGATCAGGACGTCACGGTCACCGCGACCCTGACTGACACTGCAGGCAACCAGACCACCAATACCAGCACGATCCACGTGGCTTCCGATCCTCTCCTGCCGCCGGTTATCAGCATCAATCCGTTTACCGGAGATGATTTTATCAACGGTGCGGAAGTCAAAACGGCGCAGGTATTAAGCGGCACCACAACGCGGGTAGAAGCCGGTCAGATTGTGACGATCACCCTGAACGGACATACCTATACCGCTACTGTTCAGGCCAGCGGTAACTGGAACGTCATCGTTCCGGCTGCGGATATGATTGTGCTGACAAACGGTACGCAAACTATTACGGCGACGGTTTCGGATAAGGCCGGTAATGCGGCCACTCCGGGCACCGACACCTTCAATGTGGATATTACGCAGGAAGGTATCTCCATTGCGCCGATTACCGGCGACAACGTTATCAACGTGCAGGAAACGCAGAACGGTTTCCTGGTGACCGGTACCACGCTGGGGGTCTCAACCTTTGAGCTGGTACAACTTACTTTCGGATCCCTGGTTCGTCTGGCGCTGGTACAGCCGGACGGTACCTGGTCGGTGCAACTGACATCCAACGATTTGCTTGCTGCGGCAGGGGGCCTGACGGGCAACCTGCAATTTACCGCGATTGTTCAGGCAATGGATGGCTCGACGGTAAGTAACAGCGTTTCGGTCAATTACGATGCGATCAGTCCGGTACCGACGCTTAACACACCGTTTGGCGACGGTTATCTCAATATTGCCGAAGCGGCAACAGCTGAAACTCTGACCGGCACCACCGGGAAAGTCGGTGACGGACAGATTGTGACCGTGACGATTGGCGGACATACCTACAACGCCACGGTGGATGGTACCGGCGCATGGTCGGTCAGCCTTCCGTCCGCCGATTTGCAGGCGTTACCGGCGGGCAGTAATGCGATAGTGGTCAATGTAACGGACAGCGCAGGCAACACCGCCACGCTGAACGCCACCACAACGGTCGATCTGACCGCGCCTGTGCTGACCATCAACCCGGTTTCCGGCGACGGTTACGTCAATATCAGTGAGGCGGCGGCAGACATCGCCGTCACCGGCACCGCCTCTGTTGCGGATGCGGGGCGCACCGTCACGGTGACGCTAAACGGCCAGACTTATACCGGCGTTGTCGGCGTCAACGGACAGTGGAGTGTGACAGTGCCAGCCGGTGCGCTGGCCGGTGTGGCCGACGGACAATATCCGCTGACCGCACAGCTTTCGGATGCGGCGGGCAATAGCACGACAGTCAGCGCTAACGTTCAGCTGGCCACCGATCCGGCCTCCGCGCCGACCATTACCCTCAATGCCTTTGCTGGTGACAACATTGTCGATGGAGCTGAGCAGAGAGCGGCGCAGACCCTGAGCGGCACGACCACGCATGTGGAAGCCGGTCAGGTCGTTTCCATCCTGCTCAACGGCATTACTTACACGGCGACCGTGCAGGCAAATGGCAGCTGGAGCACCAGCGTCCCTTCTTCGGCGCTGACCGCACTGACTAACGGAACGCTGCAAATCACCGCCACCGTGCTCGACAAAGCCGGGAATCCGGCCAGCGATTCGGAAGAGATCACCGTTAACAACCTGCAAAGCGGCCTGTCCGTGGATCCGGTGACCGGCGATAACCAGCTGAACGCTCTTGAGGCGGCGGCGGGTGTTACCATCAGCGGAACCTCGGTCAACGTGCCGGTGAACGGCGTCGTGACCATTACGCTGAACGGTAAAACCTACACCGCCACTGTCGGCGTTGGCGGTGCCTGGAGTGCGCTGGTTTCAGCCAGCGATCTGGCGACGCTCAGCGATGGCCCGAACACGATTCGTGTCAGCGCGACCGATGCGACAGGGAACCCGGTCAGCAACACCGACGTTCTGAACGTCATCATTCATAACCTGCCAGCCGTGACCCTCAACCCGCCATTTGGCGATGGCATTCTGAATGCCGCTGAAACAGCGACCAGTCAGACGCTGACCGGTAACACCGGCGTGTCCGGCAACGGGCAAACTGTCACTGTGACGCTGGGCGGGGAAACGTATACCGCAACGGTGGGCGGCGACGGTTCATTCACCGTGACCGTTCCGTCAACGGCGCTTTCCACACTGGGTCAGGGGGGGACAACGGTTCAGGTCGCGGCTTCCGATGCCGCGGGCAATACCAGCAACATCACGGTCCCGGTCACTGTTGATACCGTCGCACCGACCGTCACAATCAACCCTGTTGCCGGTGATGGCACCATTAATGCTGCTGAAGCGGACGCTGTTATTGCGGTAACCGGCACGACAGGCGTGACAGAAGTCGGCCAGACCGTGACGGTTTCCATCGGCGGGCACACTTACACCGGCGTGGTCGCTGCGGGGGGCGCGTGGACGGTGAATATTCCGGCTGACGCGCTGGCCAGCGTTGCTAACGGTCAGTACACCCTGACGGCGAGCATTACCGATGCGGCAGGCAATACCGGCAGCACCAGCACGCCGGTGACTATCGTGGCGGATCCGGCGCTTCTGCCAACGATTACCGTTAACACCTTCGCCGGTGATGATGTGCTTAATGGCGCCGAGCAACAGACCGCGCAGCTGATCAGCGGAACCACGACGCATGTGGAAGCAGGTCAGACAGTGACGATTACGCTGGGTGCACACACTTATAGCGCCACTGTGCAGGCCAGCGGTGCGTGGAGCGTTTCCGTTCCGGCGGTTGATTTACAGGAACTGGGTAATTCCCAGTTTATCATTACGGCCAGCGTAAGTGACAAGGCGGGGAATCCGCAAAACGCCTCGCACCCGATTACGGTAGATACAACGCTGGGGGGGATTTCGATTGATACCATTGCCGGTGACAATAACGTCAACGCGACGGAGGCGGCTGCGGGGATCACCGTCAGCGGCACCACCAGCAATGTGCCGATTGGCACAGTCGTCACCGTATCGTTGGGCGGGCAGAATTACCCGACAACGGTTATTGATGCGGCCGGGCACTGGTCAGTCAATATTCCATCATCCGCCTTTGCGGGGCTGGCGGATGGCACCAGCCATGTGATCGCCACCACGGTGAGCACCGATTTGGGTAACGTCACCAGTACGGTCGATATTGGCATTTACACGCAGGTACCTGTCCCGACCATCAATGCACCGTTTGGTGACGGCCAGTTGGGCACCGCTGAAGCGGCCGCCGTACAGACTCTGACCGGGACGACCGGCCTGACCGGTGACGGCCAGACGGTTGAGGTGATCATCGACGGTTATACCCTGACCGGCACTGTCGCCAGCAATGGCACCTGGACGGTCACCGTGCCAGCGGGCACCCTGACCGGTGTAACCGAAGGCCCGACGCCAATTCAGGTTAACGTGACCGATGCCGGTGGCAACACCGGCACTACGACCGGTTCAGTCAATATCGACTTCACACCGCCGACGCTGACGCTTGCCAACGTTGCAGGCGATAACGTCATCAATGCGCAGGAGCTGGCGGGTATCATTACGCTTTCCGGGCAGGCGGATGCGGCCGATGCCGGGCAGACAGTGACATTGCAATTTGGCGGCCAGACTTATCAGGCCGTCGTGCAACCTGGCGGTGCGTGGAGCTTCGATGTTCCGGCGGGCACGCTGACCGGCACAGCAGACGGTAGCTATACGCTGACCGCCACGCTGAAAGATCTGGCGGGAAATACCACGACGACGACGGAAACCTACACCGTAGTTGCCGCGCATCCGCCGGTGCCATCACTCAACACGCCGTTTGGCGATACCTTCCTCAACCTCAATGAAGCCGATGTTGCCCAAACCCTGACCGGGACGACCGGCCTTCTGGGCGCAGGCCAGACGGTGGTAGTGAATATTGAGGGTGTCGATCACCCGGCGACTGTAGATGCGAACGGTGTCTGGACGGTTACCCTCAGCGCAACGGATTTGCAGGCCATATCGGAAGGCCCGCAAACGGTTCTGGTCACGGCAACCGACAGCGTCGGCAACGTGGGTACCGTCAGCAGTGCAATCACAGTCGATTACACGTTGCCAACGCTGAGCTTTAACCCGGTGGCGACGGATAACATCATCAACGCCGCCGAAGCGCTGCAACCGGTGGTGATCAGCGGAACGTCCGATCTGCCGGATGCCGGTCAGACGGTTTCTGTCGTACTGAGTTTCAACGGCGTGACGTACAACGCTGTTGTTCAGCCGGATGGCAGCTGGAGCTTCACGCTGCCAAGTGGTGTGGTGCAGGCACTGACGGATACTACCTATACGCTGACGGCAACCATCACCGATGCGGCCGGGAACGTGACGACCGGAACCCATACCTTCAGCGTCGATGCGGCTGCGGCTAATTTGCCAACGCTGACCATTACCGCGGTTTCCACTGATGATTACATCAACGCTATCGAAAAAGGCCAGCCGGTACCGATTACCGGTACCACGACGCATGTAGAAGCAAACCAGGTTGTTACAGTGGTGTTTAACGGCCAGACCTACACGGCCATTGTGCAGCCGAACGGAAGCTGGACGGCGAGTGTACCGGCGGGAGATCTGGTCGGATTGTCCGACGGGCCGCTGACGGTTACGGCGTCCGTGACCGATGTGGCGCAGAACCCGGCCACGGCGTCGCACAATGCTACCGTAATTGCCCAGCCGGGTGATTTGCCAACGGTGACCATTAACGCGGTGTCCGGCGACGGCAACTTCAACATCATCGAACACAACCAGGCGACAACCATTACCGGCACCTCAACCCGTGTTCCTGTGGGCGGAATTATCACGCTGGTCATCACCGGTGAAGGTTATACCCACACGTATACCGCGACCGTGCAGGCCAATGGTAGCTGGAGCATTCCGCTGACGGCGGCGCAGGTGCAGGAATTGCCAGCGGGCAATAACACCTTCACCGTGACGGCGGATGACGTGGCGCAAAATGTGGCGACTGCGACGCAAAACGTCACGGTAGACCTGATTGCTCCGACGCTGAGTGTCACGGTGAATACCGGCGGTGACGGTTACATCAATCTGGCTGAGGCCGTGGCAGGCCTTCCGCTTACCGGTCAGACTGACCCGAATCTGGTCGTCAAAATTACGCTTAACGGTAAGGATTACTTCAGTACGGCCAACGGATCCGGCGTGTGGACGCTGAATATTCCGGGCGTGGATCTTCAGGCCATCACCACGGACGGCAACAAAACGGTCAGCGTCAGCGTCAGCGATGCAGCCGGAAACACCGCCAGTAACTCTGCTGATTTTACGCTGGCAATCCATGCGTTGCCGGTGCTGACGCTGGGCGTTGTGGCCGGCGATGGTGTGCTCAATATCAGTGAAGCAACCGCAGGGATCACGCTCACCGGCACCAGCAGCGGGCTGGCACCGGGGTCGACCGTTCTGGTGACCATTCCGGGGCTGGCGACGCCGGTATCCGGGACGGTCAATCCGGACGGACTTGGCTGGACTGCAACCGTTGAGCCGGGTGCGCTCAGCGGGCTGACGAGCGGCGTGGTGCAGGTCACCGTGACGGCGCAGGACGTGGCCGGTAACCCGGCGTCTTCCAGCGCAAGTCTGGATATCGAGCTGGGCGCACCGCCGGTTCCGACGATTAATACGCCGTTCACCGACGGCATTCTGAACGCCGCCGAAGCGGCAGCCACTCAGCTGATTACCGGTACTACCGGCATTACCGGTCCGGGCCAGACCGTTCTGGTGACGATTGACGGCACACCGGTGCTGGCAACAGTGGGCAATAACGGCGTCTGGACGGCCACCGTGCCTTCCGGTCTGTTACAGGGGCTGGCGGATGCGACACACACCATCAGCGTGACCACCACCGACAGTGCGGGCAACGTCAGCACTGCCGGAACCCTTGATTTCACCGCCCTCACGCACACACTGCCGGTAGCCGGGATCAACACGCCATTTACCGACGGCATTCTGAACTTCGATGAAGCATCTGATCCGCTGGGACAGGTCATCACCGGCACCACCGGGATCACCAGTGCAGGCCAGACAGTTACCGTGGTCATCAACGGTAACGCTGTGCCGGTGGTGGTTGATGCAGCGAACGGAACCTGGAGCGTTTCACTCACTTCTGCCCAGCTGTTGTCCTTGCAGGATGGCACCTGGCCGGTTGTCGTGACCGTGACCGACAGCGCCGGAAACTCCTCGGTGCTGCCAGTTTCTGTCGGGGTACAGATTCATTCCCTGCCTGCGCCAACCATCGATTTGCCATTCGGTGACGGCACGCTGAATATTACGGAAGCCTCTGTGGCGACCGGCGGGCAGACCATTACCGGTACAACCGGAGTGATCGGCGCAGGGCAAACCGTCAGCGTCGCTATTGCGGGCATCACGGGCAGTCCGTTTACGGCAACGGTGGATGCGGCAACCGGCGTCTGGAGTCTTAACCTGACGCCTGCCCAGCTGGCAACGCTGGGGCTGGCGACGGCAACGCATGCCATCACAGTCACCGCGACCGATGCTGTCGGTAACCATAATGATGCAACGGTAAGCTTTACCTCCCACCTGTCCGGGCCGGTGCCGGTCATTAATGAACCTTTCGCGGACGGCAACCTGAATATCGCTGAAGCCGCAGGTGTGAACATCATCACGGGTAACACCGGCATCACCGGCGACAACCAGAACGTTAAACTGACTATCGACGTCGGTGGCACCACCTATACCGCGACTGTCGATCCGCTCACAGGTAACTGGACTGTCAGCCTGCCTGCGGGCGTACTGAATTCTCTGGGCAGTGGTACGCATGATATCAACGTGACGGTTACGGATGCGGCGGGCAACAGTGCGCCAGCGACGCTGCCATTCACCAGCTATCTCACCGCACCAGATGTCACCATCAACACGCCATTTGGTGATGGTTATCTGAGTGCCGCCGAAGCAGCCGCGGTTGCCACAACGCCAGTCATCCTCAGCGGGACGACGGGCGTGACGGGTGCCGGGCAAAGCGTGGTGGTACTTGTCGGCGGTATCGCAATTCCGGGCGCGACGGTAGATGCGGACGGTAACTGGACGGTTTCTCTGAGCGCGGGGGAAATCGCCGATCTGCCGCAGGGACCGCAGCTGATCAGCGTGACCGCGACGGACGGCGGCGGTAATACCGGTTCGGCCTCAACCGATGTCGGCATTGCTGTCACCCTGCTTCCATCAGTGGCAGTCACCTCGTTTGCCGGTACCGGTTTTGACCTGACCTATGCAGAAAGCCAGAACCCGCAAACCATTACCGGTACCACCGTGAATGTGCAGGCCGGGCAACAGGTGACCGTGGCTGTCGGCGGCATTACCCATCAGGCAACGGTACTCGGTGATGGCTCATGGACATTAACGCTGACCCCGGCGGAACTGGCTACGCTGACCACCGGTGAAATTATCACTGCGCAAGTTTCCGATCTGGCCGGTAACCTGGCTAACGGTGTTTCCCTGCCGGTCAGCGTGGATCTGACGCCGCCAGTCACGCCAACGCTGACGATTGATCCGGTTACCGGCGACAACGTCATCAACGTGGCGGATAACAATCCGACCAACATCACCGTTTCTGGTAAATCCATCAACGTGCCGGACGGCACGCCGGTGAATGTGACGGTGGGGGGCAATGCGCATGTGGCGACGGTCACCGGGGGGATCTGGTCAGTTTCTGTGGCGGCTTCTGAATTCGTGAACGGCACCAATACAACGGTCACCGCAACCACCCTTCTTCCGCCGACCATTGCCACACAAACCGTCGTGGTCGATACCAGCGCGCCGGTGGTGACCATCAACGACTTTACTGCGGACAACACTATCAACAACCTTGAATCGAAATCGGCGCAAACCATTTCGGGTACGGTGGTTGATAACAACAATAACGATGTGGGCAGTGTGGTGACCGTTTCGCTCAACGGTAAAACCTACACCACGACCGTGCTGGCGGGCGGTCTCTGGTCGGTCAGCGTACCGGCCGCCGATTTGCAGGCGCTGCCACAGGGCACCGGCAACACCATTACCGCGACGGTCACGGATGCTGCCGGTAACCTCGGGGCTGCGACGCCACATCCGATTACTGTCGATACTTCCGCGCCGCTGCTCGCCCTTAATGCGGTTGCCGGAAACAACATCATTAATCTGGCTGAATCACTGGTAAACGTCGTGCTCGGCGGGACGTCCTCCGGTGCGGATGGTCAGACGGTGACGGTGACACTCGGTGGTGCAACCATCGGGACGGCACTCATTCAGCCGGGCGGCGCCTGGTCTCTGAACCTGACGCCAGCGCAGATGTTGCTGCTCAACGACGGTTCCCTGACCCTGGCGGCGACGGTCTCCGATGCGGCGGGTAACACCACCAGCGTCTCAGCCGGTCTGGATATTTTCTTCAACAAACTGCTCGATGTGAGCGTGGCCAGCGGACTGGGACTAACCGACGGTTACCTCAGTCTGGCGGAATCTCAGGTCGCGCAAATCCTCAGCGGTACGGCAATTGGCGCAGGCGTGGGTTCAGTGGTGTCTACCGTGATTAACGGCACGACACTGTCTGCCATCGTCGGCGCCAACGGGGCATGGGCCTTCACCATTCCGGCAACGTTGCTGGGTGCATTGGGTGATGGCACACAGGTTCTGAACCTGACCATCACTGATGCTGCCGGTAACGTCAAAGTTGAACCGCTGAACATTGACGTCATAAAAACCCTGCCGGTGCTGGGTGCGCTTGATCCGATCTTTGGCGGCAACGGCCTGCTGAATGCGGTCGAAGCACTGACCGCACAGACTATCGGCGGGGTGGCAACGGCAGTGGATGGCACGCAGGTGACCGTCACGCTGGGCGGTAAAACCTACAATACAACGGTGACGGCGGGTGCCTGGAACATCAGCATTCTGCCGGGTGACCTGGCCACGCTGCTCGACGGCAATCTGAACATAGGCATTACGCTGACAGACCCGGCGGGCAACTCCACCAGCACTACGATTCCGGTGGGTATTGCGATCCACAACCTGCCAACCGTCGTGCTTAACACGGTGTTTGGCGACGGCGTGCTCAATATCGCCGATTTGCTGGTCAATCAGACGATCAGCGGAACCGTGTCGAACGTGGCAGCAGGAACGGAGATTGCGGTGCAGGTCGGTACACAGACTATTAATGGCGTGGTCGATGCGACGGGGCATTTCCTGGTCACCGTTACACCGGATATTCTCAGCACGCTGGCCGGTACGACAGCGGCTGTGAGCGTCAGCGTTGTGGATGCGGCGGGTAACGTCGGCACTGCGGCTGCCAACGCCGTACTCGACCTCGTCAGGCCGGTCATCAACCTCACTTCCGTGCTGGGTGACGGGCTGCTCAGCGCCGCTGACGCCCTGACTACCCAGGTGATTGGCGGGACGATCGGGGGTGTGGCGACCGGCACGCAGGTTCAGGTGACGCTTGGCGGGAAAACCTTCCTCGGCGTGACCGACAACACCGGTGCCTTCAGCATCACCCTGCAACCGGGTGACCTGAAAGCACTGGGCGACGGCACCTTTGTGGTCGGCGTTTCTGTCACGGACAGCGGTGGCAACACCACCACGGTCAATGGTTCGCTGACGTCCATTGTCAACGCGATACCGAAAATTGTGCTGGATCCGATCTTTGGCGGTGACGGAATTCTTAATGCTGCTGAAGCGCTGCTCACGCAGACCATCAGCGGGACGGTGACCAACGGACGCGTCGGTGAAACGGTCAACATCAACATTGGTGATGGCTTGCTGAATCTGACCGCGGTCGTCGGCAGTGACGGCAAATTCTCCGCGTCACTTTCGCCGTTGCAACTGGCCGGATTGCTTGACGGCAACCTGACGATCGTCACCTCGGTGACCGATCCGGTGGGCAACACCGCATCGAATACTGTCGGCATCAACGTCGGTATCCACAATCTGCCATCGATTGTTCTTAATCCGATCTTTGGCGATGGCGTGCTTAACGTGGTTGACCTGCTGACGGGCCAGACCATCAGCGGTGTCGCCAGCAACGTGGCGGTGGGAACTCAGGTACAGATTAGCCTCAACGGTAAAAACTACGTGGCGACAACCGGTACCGGCGGCGTATTCAGCGTCACCGTTCCGGTGGTGGATCTGAAGACCATTCTCAATGGCTCGCCAAACGTGGTCGCCAGTTTAACGGATGCCACCGGCAACCCGGCGTCGGTGACCAGTGTACTGAGCGTAGTCGCGCAGTCTCTGCCAACCATTACCCTCAATCCGCTGTTTGGCGATGGCCTGCTCAACGCCGCCGATGCGCTGCTCACCCAGACTATCAGCGGGACTACCACTAACGCGCAGGGTTCGACGGTCAGCATCAACGTCGGCGGTAATATCCTGACCGCGCTGGTGAAAGCCGACGGCACCTTTAGTGTCGCGATCCCGCAACTGACGCTTTCGAGTCTGCTCGACGGCACACTGAACGTGGCTGCATCCGTCACTAACGCCGCAGGCAATGCGGTGAGCGGCAACGCAACGGCGACGGTGGGGATTCATACGCTGCCATCGCTGGTGGTCAACACGCTGTTCGGTGGCGACCATTATCTGAATGCGGCGGAAGCGGGGGTGAATACCAACATTACCGGGACGTCCAACCTGACGAACGGTACGGTGAGCGTGACCGTCGGGACGGTGACGCATACCGGCACCATCACGAACGGCGTCTGGAGCGTGCCGTTTACCTCTGCAGAACTCAAAGGGCTGGCCGACGGTTCGACACAGGTTTCTGTGGTGGTCACGGACTCCGTGGGCAACATTGCAACGTCTTCGAACCTGCTGACCGTACTGACTCATGAACTGCCACTGGTCGCGCTGAATCCGTTGCTCGGCCTGACCCTTGGCGTGGTGGGCGGTATTCTGGGCGGACAGGGGCTGACGCTGAGCGGGACCAGCCGCAACATCGCTCAAGGCGGTCTGGTCAGCGTGACCCTGCTGGGGAATACGCTGGCGGGCACCGTACAGGCCGATGGTTCATGGACGGTTAAGTTCAGCAGCGCATTGCTGAGCAGTTACGGACTGACCGGGTTGCTGGCGGCATTACTTGGCGCGGTTGTTGAACTTAAAGCCGTCGATGTGGCAGGTAATGGTTTTGATGCACATGTCGGTCTGACCGTAGGTTCAACGTTGCCGGCTGACACCCAGACGCTCGCCGTACAGTCTCTGGCGGTAGAGGACACCCATACGCTGGCGGCGGTTCACACCACCGATACCAGCAGTTCAACCACAGACACCACCACCCACACCACCAGTACGCTGACCGATCCGCTGGTTACGGCGGACACCAGTTCGTCCACCACCAGCACCTCGACCAGTGCAACGTCGGAAACCACATCTCATGCGGACACGGCGTTCTCGATTGGTGGTGTCACCATCGACCTGACGGCAACGGACGGCGTGGCGATCGGCGGCGCCGGTAACGACACCATCTCGGTTCATACCCTTGATTTCTCGCAAATCGACGGCGGAACCGGTGTCGATACCTTGTTGCTGGCGGGCACCAATCAGCATCTGGATCTGACTTTGCTCGGGCTGAAAGTTGAACATATCGACATCTTCGATTTGGGCACTTCCGGCACCAACAGCATCTCGCTGAATCTGCACGAGGCGCTGAACGTGAAGGACAACCCGACGGATGAAGTGATCATTAAAGGGGGCGAAGGCAGCCTGGTGAACCTGCAAATGGGTACCGACGGCGCATGGGCTGAAACCGGGCAACGTACGGTGGATGGCCTGACCTTCGACGTTTATCACAACGCTTCACTGGATACATCCAACACGTTGGGAGACGTACTGGTGCAACACGGTTTACACGTCCAGCAAAGCTAAGTCAGACCTGCGCCTCCCTTTTAGCGGGGGGAGGCGCAACACCAAAACAATCGGCGTAATTAAGTGGTGTCGGTAATGAAAAATAAGAAAGTGATACGGCCAGTGGCCGTTATCTTGGGCACGTTGTGCCTGACCGGGTTAACAGGGAATTTCAATGTGGTTGTGGCGGCGGTTAAACAGCCGGAATTTAACTGGCAGGCGGCACCGACGGAAGAGATGCGCGCCAGTCTGACATTACGGGATGCCATCTTGCGGGCGTTTGCGCGAAATCCGCAAATCGCGGAGGCGGCGGCGCAAATCCGCGTAGGCGGCGGGAATCTGGATGCGGCGAAAAGTGCGTGGTATCCGCAGGTTTCATTGCAAGGGGCGGGCGGGAAATCCCGTCAGACGTATGCATCGGGAGATCAGAGCAGCAACGGGTCGGCGGGCATTCAGCTCAGCCAGCTGCTGTGGGATTTCGGGAAAACCAACGGCAGTATCAGCGAGCAGGAGTACCTTTCGGACTCTTACCGGTTTTCACTTTACAGCACGATGACCGATGTGGCGCTCAGCACCATGCAGGCCTATCTGTCGGTCAAACGCTATCAGGCGCTGGTTCTGGCGTCTCAGGACAATATCGAATCGCTGACCCGCGTCAGGGATACCGCTAAACTGCGCGCCGACGCCGGGCTGAGTTCTCAGTCTGACGTCTTGCAGGCGGAAACCCGCATCGCCGGGATGCGGGCAACCGTCGAACAATACCGTGCGCAGGCGCGTTCCTCACAGGCGCAACTGACCGTACTGACCGGTGTGGTGTCCAGCGACCTGCCGGATCTGCCTGAAAGTCTGCTCAATCAGAAAGTCACTCTCGACAAAATCCCTTATGAAAACAGCACACTGGTGCGCGCGGCGCAGGCCAAGCAGCAGGCGGCGATTGAGCAGGTCAATCAGGCCGAAGCGCAGCACTGGCCGACACTGAAAGTCCAGGCCGGGCGCACGCGTTATGACAATAACGGTGGCAGCGGTTCGTACTGGGACGATCAGCTCCAGCTGGCGGTGGATGCGCCGGTCTATCAGGGTGGTGCGGTCAGCGCCAAAGTCCGTGCGGCGGAAGGTCAGCGTCAGGCGGCGCAGGCGGATGTGGAAAAAGCCAAGCTGGATATCAACCAGAAAGCCTCCACCGCCTATGCCGACATGATCGGCGGCCAGCAGCGGCAGGTGGCAGGCGAGGAACAGTATTCCAGCGCCACACACACCCGCAGCGTGTATCAGGATGAATACAAACTCAGCAAGCGCAGCCTGAACGATTTGCTCAGCGTGGAGCAGGACGTTTTTCAGGCCGACACCATGCGTATTGGCGCGCTGTACGACGGCTGGGACGCCACGGTGCGTTATGCCGCGGCGGTCGATAATCTGGTCGATATGCTGGGCATTGACCGCCAGAAACAATCCGGTGACACCCTCCCGGCGCTGTAAAAACAGAGCCGCCGGGAGAAGCCAGAAGCATTCGATAACGAGGTTGAAATGAGCAATGAAGCAGCAACACCTTTGTCGATCGACGTCTGGATAAGCGCCATGGGGCGCGTGGCCGAAACATTCGGTAAACCAGCAGATCCTCTTTTTCTTCGCCAGCAAATGCGCTGGTTCGAACATCAGCCGTTACGCCGTCAGCTTGATCGCCTGAGCGGCCTGATGGGATTGCAAATCGGCATGGTCAGCTGGAATCAGGTACGCTGGCGGCAGGAAGTTTTGCCTGCCGTTATTACGCTGGAGCAGGGTGGTATTGCGGTTCTTGAACAGCTGCATGACGACGGCAACGTTGATTACTGGCTGAGCGACGGTGGCGATTTACTGCGTTCGGCCGAGCTGGTAACGCTGCTTGAACAAAGCACCGGCCCGGTCTTTTTGGTTGGCGTCGCGCCGCGCGGGCGCGATCAGCGTATCGACCAGTTTGTTCAGCCGCATAAAAAACACTGGTTCTGGGAAAACTTCCGCGGTTCCGGGCGCAAAATCGCAGAAATATCGCTAGCCTCTGTTTTGGGTAACGTGCTGGCACTGGCGGGGATTTTGTTCTCCATGCAGGTCTACGACCGGGTGATCCCGGCGCAATCTTTCCCGACGCTGTGGGTACTGTTCTTCGGCGTGGTGCTGGCGGCGGGGATGGAATACATCATCCGCCTGATGCGTACGCTGGTGTCGGATCTCATGGGCAAAAAGATTGACCTCAAGGTTTCATCGCTGTTTTTCGTGCGGGCGATGAGCATCAAAAATGACGACCGGCCAAAATCCACCGGCTCCTTTATTTCCCAGCTGCGTGAAATCGATCAGGTGCGCGAACTGCTGACATCCACCACGGTCAGCGCCGCCGCCGATATGCCGTTTGTCCTGCTGTTTCTCGGCATCATGTTTTTCATCGGTGGCCCGCTGGTGATCATCCCGCTATTGGCTATCCCACTGATTGTTATCCCCGGCATTCTGATCCAGTGGCCGATGGCAAAACTGGCGAAAGAAGGCATGCGTGAAAGTGCGCTGCGCAACGCCGTGCTGGTGGAAACCATCGAAGGCATTGAAGACATCAAAGCCTTGCAGGCGGAAGCGTATTTCCAGCGTCAGTGGGAGCAGACTCATGAAGTCAGCGCCGCCGTGGGTATGAAGCAACGTTTGTGGGGCGCGCGCCTGACCGGCTGGGCATCGACGGTTCAGCAACTGACCTACGGCGGCATGCTGGTGTTCGGGGTCTATCTGGTGCTGAGCGGTGATATCACTACCGGTACGCTGGTCGCCAGCAGCATGCTTTCCTCACGGACCATCGCGCCATTAATGCAGCTGACGATGGTCTTCTCCCGCTGGCAGCATGCGAAAAGCGCCATGCGCGGGCTGGATGAGCTGCTGAAAAAACCGGTTGACCGGCCCGCTGATGCGGAACTGTCGCATTGCCCGACGCTGAGCGGTCATTTCAACGTGCGCAATCTGCAATACACCTACGACAAAGAGAATTCGCCGAACGTGCTCGGCATTGGTCAGCTGGAAATCAAACCCGGCGAACGCGTGGCGATTCTGGGCAAAGTCGGGGCAGGGAAATCGACGTTGCTGAAATTGCTGTCCGGCCAGGCCAGCCCGTCGCAGGGCAAAATCCTGATTGATGGCGTTGATATGACCAAAGTCGAACCGGCAGATATCCGCCGCCAGATTGGTTATCTGTCGCAAGATTCGCGGCTGTTCTTCGGCACCTTGCGCCAGAACCTGATGCTCGGGTATCCGCATGCGACCGATCAGGAAATGTTGCAGGCACTGCGCATCAGCGGCGCGTTGTCGATGGTGCAGGCCGATGCCTCCAGCCTCGACAAAATCATCAACGAAGGCGGGCGCGGATTGTCCGGCGGCCAACGCCAGATGGTGATGCTCAGCCGCATGATTTTACGAAATCCGCAGGTGGTATTGCTCGATGAACCGACCGCGTCGATGGATGAACAGCTTGAGGATTACGTGATCCGCCAGCTTCACGCCTGGCTGGTCGGACGCACGCTGATTGTGGTGACGCACCGTCCGGCGCTGCTCAAACTGGTTGACAGAATTGTGGTGATGGATAACGGACGGGTGGTGGCCGACGGGCCACGGGATCAAATTCTGGCAACTGCCGCCACCAACACACCGGCTCCGGCCGCGGCGGTGGTGGCTGAAACCAAACAGGGCGCAGCCTGAGCTGCTAAGGGTCCCGCATGGCACACGTAACATTGAATGATGAGTTGGAAGCCGAAAGCCGGAAAGTGTCGTGGATTATCTGGGTGACGCTCGGCAGCCTGCTGGTCTTTTTCATCTGGGCGCGTTTTGCCGTGCTGGATGAAGTGACGGTAGGTACCGGTAAAGTGACACCGTCGAGCAAAGCGCAGCAGATTGATTCTCTGGACGGCGGCGTGATTTTAAAACTGATGGTGCAGGAAGGTTCGGTCGTCAGCCGCGGCCAGCTCCTGGCACAACTCGACCCGACCCGTTCGCAATCAAACTACGGCGAAGCGGCCTCACGCGTCAGAACCCTTCGCGCGTCTTCTGAACGTCTGAGCGCGGAACTGACCGGTGCGCCGCTGAAATTCAGCCCGGAAACCATGAAATCCCCGGAACTGGTGGCGCGCGAACGTCAGCTTTATTTGTCGCGTAAACAGAACCGTGATGAGACGGTGACCAACCTGAATCAGTCCCTCAAACTGGTGAATGACGAAATCAACATGACCCAGCCGCTGGTCGCCAAAGGTGCCGCGGGGCAGGTGGAAGTCATCCGCCTGAAACGTCAGGCCAGCGAACTGCGTGGCAAAATCGACGATGCGACCAACCAGTACGCGGTGCGTGCGCGCGAAGAGCAGGTGAAAAATAACGCCGATCTGGATGCAGAGTTGCAGGTCATGGCGGGTAAAGAGGATCAGGTCACCCGTTCCGAGTTGTATTCGCCGGTTCACGGCATCGTAAAAGACATTCAGGTCTCCACCGTCGGTGGCGTACTCCAGCCGGGCGGCAAGCTGATGGAAATTGTCCCGATTGAAGACCAGTTGCTGATCGAAACGCGTATCAACCCGCGTGACATCGCCTACATCCGGCCAGGATTACCGGCCACGGTAAAAATCTCGGCCTATGACTCGTCGATTTATGGCGACCTCGAAGGCAAAGTCGAAGGCGTATCGCCGGACACCTTGCAGGATGAAGTGAAGCGCGACCAGTATTACTACCGTGTTTACGTCCGGACGGATAAGGCGTTCCTGACCAATAAAGCCGGACGCCAGTTCCCGATTGTGCCGGGGATGGTGGCGAACGTCGATATCAAAACAGGGCAGAAAAGTGTTCTGGATTACCTGATTAAACCATTGAATAAAGTGAAGGAGTCTCTGAGGGAGCGGTGAGGAGGAGGGCGTTGCTTGTGTGGCTTCAACTTCAACTTCAAGGTCGTGGGCGTCGGCCCACACCGACTTGGGGGACGGCTTATCGCCGCCGCCCCCCAAGCCCCCCGGGCTCTTTCACTGCGCGCTTTGCGGGCACGACGGACATGTTCTGACGCAATTGTGGGTGGCGCAAAATGTCATCGCTGCGCGATTCCCGAATTTCAGGTTTACTCGGCCTACGGCCTCGCCCTTCGGGCCGTCACTTCGTGACGTTGTCTCGCTCCGCTCGGCTCGAGCTTCTGGTCTCGAACCATTCATTCGGTGCCATTTTTGAGCACGCCAATAAACTTATCTAAAAGATAAATCCATTCCGTTTTTGAATTTAAGCCCGGATTGGGCGGCGAGCCCAAAATATCACCCGCTATTGCAGCGGCTCCTGCAAACGAAACTCCGCCACCGGATCTTCCACTTCGGCTTTCCGTTTATCCTGCCATAAATTCATGCGTGCCCGCAGTGAGCCGTTGAGATCCTGATACACCTGTCTGGTGGCTTCGGATTCGGGATTCAGTTCGAGCGCAAACTCAATAAACTTGCTGGCGGTGTAACGGTTTTTCTTTGTGCCGGTGCCTGTCAGCCACGCCATGCCCAGCGTGTAGGCGGCTTCGGCACGATCGGGATGCGCAGGATTATGCAGAATTTCGGGTAACCACTGGCCGGTGGCGAGACGTTTTTCCGCTTCTGTGCCGTTATCCAGCGCACAGCTGGCGCGGAAGTAGGCGGCGGAAAGATGTCCGGCGTCGGCGGCGCGCTGATACCAATGCATGGCCTGCTCGTAATCCGGCTCTGCGCCAAGGCCTTCCCGCAGGGCGTTGGCACAGGTAAACATGGCGGGCACCAGCCCGGAGCGTGCGGCGCTGAGCACGCAATCCATCGCGTTGCTGTCGTTGTGATATTGCTCCGGCACATCCTGATGCCAGCCGTTGCGGTAGAAAAAGTACAGTTCGTAGCAGTGAATGGCGCTGCCGTGACGAGCCATTTCGGTCATCAGGAAATGCGCGGCGTCCAGATCGTCGTTGATCGCCATGTCGTGCGCCAGTGTGACCAGATCTTTCACCGGCTGTTCGTCACCGGAATGCTGCATCATAGACCAGGCGTGTTCCATTAATCCGCTGCTCAGCTCTGGTCTGGCGGGCAATCCGTACAAACCATATTGCAACGCGGCAGCGGCAAAGCTGACCAGCACCGGATCGGTGGCCTGACTCAGCGCACGGGTCAGCAAGTGCGTCAGAACCGGCAATCCTTCCTGATGGCCATTCGCCAGCACCGCACGGGAAATAAAGAGCGCGGCAAAATGACCGGGCATCGCCTGCGGGGAAACCGCGAAGAGATCCTGATAAACCGCCAGCCCCGCCTGATCGTCATCCTTCCAGTACGCCATGCAGATCCCGGCCAGATCCAGCAAACGGACGCGGGTGGCGGGCTCCAGTGGTTGTGCAAGTAAACCAGCCAGTTGTTGCTGTAATTGCGCGGCTCGCGGGGATTCCCGGTCCGCGATTTCGCCGGATAAGGCATCGCACAGCGCATTTGCGCGGAACTGGTTGCGCTCATCGTCACTGAATTCCGCACAGAGCGGGCCGTCGATAATCAGCATCTGCTGCTCATCGCTGCCGCCCCAGAATGCGGAATGGAATAAAAGGTAGGATTCCATCGTGCCGACGTCCGCGTGGCGTACCGACATCGCCATGCGCAGCCAGTAACTGAGCGCTTCGTCGTCCGCTTTGCGGGTTTGTTGCAGGGCGGCAGGCAATGACTGCGGCCAGTGTGTCGCAGGTTCAAAACCCAGCGCATGGATGTGCGCGATACCCGCCTGCCAGATTTCGCTGCCCTGAATCGAGAACTTCTCATGCAGCGGTTTGGGGATTTCACCGGCGAATAAAGATTTAAGCCAGTACGGTTCACCGAAGCCGCCGCTGAGATTCATCATATGGCGGAAAGCGTGGGTCGGGCGGGTATGCAGCTCAATGGCTTTCAGGAAAGCCAGCACGGCGTAATCGCAGCAGAGCTGGGCACCAAGCCACTGGTGATCTTCAATGTCTTCTTCATTGGGTGCCTGACGGATCATCCAGGCATTTTCGTGCCAGACCATCCCCAGTAAAACATGCGCGTGATAGCTCTGCGGACATTGCTGCGCCCAGTCGCTGAGGATCTCCAGCGGATTCAGTGCCTGGAACTCCGTGCCGCCAAACAGCGTGGATGGATGCATTAATAATCCGTAATCGCTGTGGCTTTCGCCCTGATTCTGCCAGCTACGCATATGTGACAACAGCCACTCGTCGAGTTTGAGAAAACGGCGGGTTGCCAGAAGCATTCTGGCTTTGGAGATGTTATCTGGCTGGTCCTGTTGTGGCATGGGGTTCCCTGAACAGTTGAAAAATAAGATCTTGCGTGGCACCGGCAGTGTACCTGTCTCCCCTGAGGCGATCAGCGGGATTGGTCTGACTTTATCTATAGTAACGGATCTGAACCGTCGCTGACCAATAAACCCTCTCCACAATATCGATTAATAATAATCCGGAAATTCCTTAATAATTCCTAGGATTAGATATCAACTATTAATAAAATCGGGTGTGAATAATGGAGAAACTGTGAGGTAATTATGGAGAAAAGTACTTGTTGTGCGCGATATAATTAAGTGATGAATATCACATTAAGTTATTATTTCTTATAAAAATCAAAAAAAACCGACCACTAAGGGTCGGCTGTTGTTTCCACAAGACGGGGAATGAGGGTAATAGAATAACAAATAATGATGATAGCGAGAGGGAGTATATATTATTAGGAGGAAGTTGCTTTATCACTTAGTGCGGTAAGTATCATGTGTATTCTATTGTTTTTATTGTAATTCTTATTAAATTAGCTTTGCGTGCTTTATTTTAACAATTATCAGTGGCACTAAAAATGCTCAATTTTAATAAATTGTTACACCTTCTAATAAATAGGAAATGTCTTAACTAATTTCGTATCATTTTCTTTCTGGATTAATAGTAATTATATCCAGAGAATGGATTTGCCATGTCGGGCCAAAATTCATACAAGCGTTATGCAATATCTAAAGCAGTAAAAAAACGTGTACTTTACATTCAGTGGCACGGTCCGACACCTATCGAGGACAGAAAAATGAAACTCCGTGTTCTTTCACTCATGATCCCTGCGTTAGTGGTTGCAGGCTCAGCAAGTGCGGCAGAAGTTTATAATAAAGATGGTAATAAACTGGACCTTTACGGTTTAGTTGATGGTTTGCATTACTTTTCAAACAACGCGGGCAATGACGGCGATCAGAGCTACATCCGTCTGGGCTTCAAAGGCGAAACGCAGATTACCGACCAGCTGACCGGTTACGGCCAGTGGGAATATCAGGTTCAGGCCAACCAGGCCGAAAGCTCAGATGACGGTGACCGCGCCTTTACCCGTTACGGTTTTGCCGGTCTGAAATTTGGCGATATGGGTTCCTTCGACTACGGTCGTAACAATGGCGTCATGTATGACGTAGCCGCCTGGACCGACATGCAGCCAGAGTTCGATGGTTCCACCTACGGTGCTGACCAGTTCCTTTATCAGCGTACCAACGGCGTTGCGACTTACCGTAATGACAACTTCTTCGGGCTGGTGGATGGCCTGCACTTCGCTCTGCAATATCAGGGCAAAAATGACAGCGGTGGCGGCGAGCCTGGTACACGTGATGTACTGACGCAGAACGGCGACGGTTACGGGATGTCCCTGAGCTACGATATTGGCGCGGGCGTCAGCGTGGCGGGTGCCTTCTTCAATTCTGACCGTACTGATGAGCAAAATACCGCTCCTGGCATCATGGGCGACGGTAAAAAAGCGGAAGGTTACACCGGCGGTCTGAAATATGACGCTAACAACGTTTACCTTGCAGCGATGTTTACTCAGGCTTACAACGCTTCCCGTTTCGGTTCTACCGATTCAGAAGCTTATGGTTATGCTAACCAGTCACAGGCCTTCGAAGCTTACGCAAGCTATCAGTTCGATTTCGGCCTGCGTCCGTTCGTCGCCTATAACCAAACGCGCGGTAAAGATTTAGGCACCGACCGTCTGGGCAACAACTACCAGGATCAGGATCTGGTGAAATTTGTCGACCTGGGTGCGACTTACTACTTCAACAAAAACATGTCGGCCTATGTTGACTACAAAATCAACCTGATCGACAGCAGCACCTTCACCGATAACGCCGGTATCAACACCGATGACGTTACCGCGGTAGGTCTGGTGTATCAGTTCTAAGCGTGCCTTTCTCAGACACAGAATAGCGCTTTGTTTTTGCAAGACTTGAGTACAAGCAGTCAAAAAAGCAGTAAAAGAACGCGGCCTCTGATGGCCGCGTTTTTTGTCACTGTAAGGCTACGATTCTCAGGCTGATTTCTGATGGATCAGATGAAGCGGGGGAGAAACGTCGAGTTCGATGTTCGGGTTTTGGCGAAATTCATGAGGCGTGATGTTAAAACGCTTACGGAACATGTAGGTAAAATGCGACTGCGAGCCAAACCCGAAATCCATCGCGATATCGAAAATCGGGGTTTCACTGCTGCTCAGCTGATAAACAGCGCTCGCCAGACGGCGTTCCCTGATGTACTTCCCCAGAGAAATGCCTGTCGATTCTTTAAATAATTTTTGCATGTGCCAAAGCGAATAGCCTGAATACTCAGCCAGTTCTTCAAGATGGATGACGCGACCAAGATGGCCTTCAATCCATTTGCTGAGTGCGCAGACGATAGCGATATGAATGTCTTGAGCCATAACCAGTCTGTATTAAGGTTGAATACCGCTATTATACACGACTTCGCCATGATGGCGTGGCAGGTGTTGCTCAGTTGATGGCGGAGCAGACAACTTGCAGAAATGGCCCGATGGGCAGAACGACGCGCGTCGTCTGGCGGGCCATCATGTTAACGTAGCAGGATCCAGTGAATTAACCGCGCTATGCCATCGTCAACCACAACAATCCCGACGAGAATAAGAACGATCAAAATGACGAAGTTCTTACCGGTTGGCACAGTGATTTCTCCCTCGTGAACGCTGTTTACCAGGGGCCGCTACCCTGCATATTGAGGGCAATAACGCCCAGACAAACCGCGACAAAAACGATAAAAACGATAAGAAGCCGTTTCATTTTTTTCTGACAGAGCGCGCTGCTCTTCCTCCGCGTGGACTTCAACTGACAAAACATCCGCACGTTAACCGCTTCTTTCGGTGAGATCCAGCATGTCAGCGTTTTTTCGCTATTTTTCTACGCTTCGTTTAACCATCACTCGCCGGTCGACGCACCAGATCCGTTTTCTGACCGCCATTGATAACGGTCGTTGGCGGTGTTTCCGGCACCAGCGCATCCGGCGCAATGTTCATGTGGTTAAGAATTTCGCCCATGATATGTCCGAATATCGGGCCCGCTACCGAGCCACCGAAGTGTTTACCGGCCTGCGGGTTGTTGACCATCACCACCAGCGCCACGCGCGGATTACTGGCCGGTGCAACACCGGCGGTGTAGTTGATGTAACCGCCATCGTATTTGCCGCTGGCACCCATTTTTTCTGCAGTACCGGTTTTAATCGCTAAACGGTAGCCGGGCACCGCCGCACTGAGGCCGGAGCCGCCGGGCAGGGCGTCACTTTCCATCATATGAATGACCGTCCTGACCACATCGGCGGACATCACGCGGGTGCCCAGTACCGGAGGCGTAACCTTGGTTATCGACAGCGGACGGTAAATGCCTTCCGCGCCGATGGTGGCGTATTCACGGGCGATTTGCAGCGGCGTGACGCGCAGGCCGTAGCCGAAGGAGAACGTGGCGCGTTCGATGTCAGCCCAGCGGTCACGGTGCGCCGGGAAGTAACCGCTGCTTTCGCCGCCGATCCCTAAATCAGTGGCTTTACCCAGCCCGAACGACTGATAAAGCTGAACCAGCACGTTGGCAGGCATCGCAAGTGCAATGTGTGATACCGCGATGTCGCTGGATTTTTGCAAGATGCCGGTAATGGTCAGCGCTGGCCAGTGCCCAACGTCTTTAATCAGGTGACCGTTAACGGTGTACGGATGGGTATCGAGCACGGAATCCGGGCGAATCATACGGCGCGCCAGACCGGCCATGACCACCAGCGGTTTGACCGTCGAACCGGGTTCAAAACTGTCGCTGATGGCGACGTTACGCATGTCTTTAGGCTGAACGCCCGCGTAGTTATTCGGATTGTAAGACGGGAAGGAGGCCATCCCCAAAATTTCACCGGTGCTCACGTCGACCAGCACGGCAGCGCCGGATTCTGCCTGGTTGAGCAATACGCCTTCACGCAGGCGCGAATACAACACGTACTGCATAAAGCTGTCGATACTCAGGTTAATGGTCGGCGGCTGTTGCGGTGCGACTTCTTTCAAAATCCCGATGACGTTGCCGTGGCGATCCTGGCGGTATTCGCGCATGCCGGGTTTGCCCTGCAACAAGGCATTGAAACCTTTTTCGATGCCATTAAGGCCTTCGTTATCGGTACCGACCACGCCGACCAGGTTCGCTGCGGCTTCACTCATCGGATAATAGCGACTGTCGTCGTTTTGGCTGGAGACACCGCCAAGGTGCAACTGGCCGATATCACCGGCAATCCCTTCTTCGATTTTTCGACCGAGATAAACGAAACGGCGCTGCGGATCACTGTTGATGGTTTGCTGTAATTGCGAAAGCGGGACATTCAGCGCAGAAGCCAGATATTGCCATTTCGGGCTGTTGAGGTCGCTGTGTAGTTCCAGAATACGGAACGGGTCAGCAATAATATCTTTTGACGCCACACTGAGCGCAAGAGGGTGCCCGTTGCGGTCGGCAATCGTGCCGCGCCCGGCGGGAATAATGCTGGAACGCAGTGAACGCGAATCCGCTTCTTTTTCCAGCATGGGCTGATTGAGCAGCTGTAAATAGCCTACGCGGCCCAGCAGAAGTGCCAGACAGCAGACAATGCCGAGACAGATCAGCGCAAAGCGCTTGGTGTAAAAATGAGGTTGGGCGCTGGATTTTCTTGGGCTCGGTGGCATGGCTGTTTCGCAAAGTCGTTGACGCGTTTGAAGCGAAAAGCGATGACGCGAAGGCAGTTAGCCGGATGAAATTAATCCAGACTGTGCCCGATAAAACGGCGGCTCATCGCTCTGAAAGATAATGAATTTATATAACGTTCACATCTTATATTAAGCGATAGCTATGGGTTGTTTAATTCAATTGCTCTTTGTAACCAAGTGCAACCGAGACGCACCTTTTTACTCGACCGAAAGCCATTCGTCGGCTTCTTCAAACATTTCTTCCAGCATTTGGTTTAATTGCGAACGTTCCTGCTTGCTGGCTCCGTGCGTATTCAGCCCGTTGGCCTGCATCGGTTTCACTTTTACTTCAGCGTCAGGGAACATGCGGTGTACCCGCTTAACCAGTTCTGCCTCAATTTTTTCACTGGCATTTGGGATCCTTGAGACATTCCGTTTGTCAAAAATCAGTTCGACCCGCATAGCTTTCCTCGTTTTCTGGCTGGGGGAGAAAAATAACTGTTGAAATATACAGTGTTATCTTTGCGGGTCCAAGCAATTTTTAGCGTAGTTTCTGGATGATGCCCAGACTGTCCAGCCGTTCACGGTTATGGGCGCGTCGTAAATCCAGTTCCGGGCCCGCCGGGACAATTCCGGTCGGATTCAGCCACAGAATTCCGTAATAGCCTTGTTTGATGTGCGCCAGATTGACGGTGTCACTGATCCCCGGCCACTGATAGAGTTCACGCAAATAATTTGAAAGATTAGGATAGTCTTCAATACGGCGGATATTGCATTTGAAAGCGCCGTGATATGCGCTGTCGAACCGCACCAGCGTAACGAACAAACGCCAGTCGGCTTCTGTGAGGTACTCCCCGGCGATATAACGGTGGCTGTCTAAATGGGCTTCCAGCATATCAAGTGTGCTGAAAAGCCGGGTGACGGCCACGTCGTAGCTTTCCTGCGTTTTCGCAAAGCCGGTTTTGTACACGCCGTTATTGACGTCGTGATAAATAATTTCGTTCCAGCGGTCGATTTCCTCGCGCAGCGGGGTAGGGTAGAAATCATCCTGATTGCCGTTGAGGGCGTCGAAAGTGTGGTTAAGGATGCGGATGATGTCGGCTGATTCGTTGTTCACGATGCGACCTGCCTGGCGATCCCACAAAACGGGTACAGAAACTTTGCCGGTGTAATGTGCATCGCTGGCGGTATACAGCTCATGAACGTGGCGGATGGCCGGGATTTTATCTCCGGCATCCTGAGGCTCGTCGAACGTCCAGCCATTTTCGCCAATGACCGGTTGTGCGATGGAAACGGAAATAAACTTTTCCAGCCCTTTCAGATGACGGAATATCAGGGTTCGCGAAGCCCACGGGCAAAGATAAGAAACGAAAAGCTGATAACGGCCTGCCTGCGGCTCGATGTGTGTTTCACGAAACGCGGTTTCCTCGCGATGAAAGGCGCCGTTTTTAATTTCTTCTTTAGCGACGTCGCCGCTTACCCATTTTCCGTTGACCAGTCCCGACACGATGGCTGTACTCCGATAACGTTATTATTGTTGATGAACTTACCGTAGCGGTTTTGTATGAGTTCATAAACGACATAATTTTCAAAAAGAAGGTCAAATAAACTGAAGGGGATTTTGACGGGAAGCGGAAGGGATGATTCCATAAAAAAACCAACCGGTTAAGGTTGGTTTTTCAGGTGTCCTGCAAAACGATTAATTGGCCAGGAAGCGTTTTTCGTCGGTCAGAACCTGTAACAGCAGGCCAAGTTCCGGCTTCTGATCTTTAATCCGTTTACCGTTATTATCGAAGGCGCGGTAATCCCCGTCGCTTTCCAGCTCAAGCGTCTGGTCTGGCGTGGTGATCACCAGCGTTCCGTCGTCGCTGGTCGTGACCCAGTTGTGACGGCGTTTCGCGGCAAACAAATCTTCGCCCTGCGAATAATCTGCCGGTGACGTGGTGACGTGAAGCAGACGCTGCATCAGCGTGGTCATTACATCCGCGTGATCGGTAAGCTTGCTGATACTCTGAGCCGGTGTGCCCGGCCAGTGGATAATCAGCGGAACCTGCAACTGGCGGCGGTTCATCGCGTTACCCGAACCCCAGGTGCCGTTCTCGTTAAACTCGATACCGTGCGAAGCGGTAATCACCACCACGGTTTTATCCAGATCGCCGCGATCTTTCAGCGATTGCAGCATGACCGCAATTTGCTGATCAACGCTTTGCGCGCCGTGCTGATAGCGATGAATAAACGTATTTCCGACCGGTACGCTGTCGCCGTCCTGACGCAATGAGGTGCTGATGCCATTCAGGTTGACGTACGAGAACCACGGACCGTTGCCGCGCACATTCAGCCATTGCTGCCACTGAGAAACGGTTTGTGCATCCGACTGTTTTACAGGCGCAGGCAGGGTGAAATCGGTCAGCAGAGCCTGACGGTAAAGCGGGCTGTCAAAGCCGTCCGAAGCAAACAGACCAAATTCGTAACCTTGTTGCTCCAGCGATGTCACCAGTGCAGAAGGTTTACGTGCGGCCAGAATGCCCTGCATATAGGTCGGCGAAATTCCGTAGAACAGGCCAAACTGGCCGGTGTCATTACGGTTGCCGGAGCTGAAATGCTGGTCAAAACGAATATTGTGTTTGGCGAAATCGGCCAGCGCAGGCATGTCCTGATCGAGCGTCGCTTCATGCACGCCGTCCAGCACGACCATCAGCAGGTTATATTTCGAGCCGGTTTTGGCGAAACTGATGCTGTTAAGCGGATATTCCACCGCCAGCGCTTCCGGATTCCCTTGCTCAATCAGTCGCTTCTGGTATTCCTCGGCATTCAGCAGACCGTGTTTTTCGAGGAATTTACGCGCCGTCATCGGATACGACAGCGGAAGATTCGCGCGCTGCATGGTAATCGGACGATAGAAATTTGCATCCGCCCAGATGTACATCAGGTGCGACGCAAAGAAGCTCACGATAAACAGCACAACGATTGGCTTGGCGAAATTACGGCGGTTCAGGCTGCGCAGCTTTTGCCACGCCCAGGTGCCGAATAACATTTCGAGCAGGAAAATGACCGGCACGGCAATAAACATCAGCTGCCAGTCGCGCGCCATTTCGCCCTGGCCCGGGTTAACGACCAGTTCCCAGACCACCGGATTAATATGCAGGTGGAAGCGGGTAAACACTTCGGTGTCGACCAGAATCAGCGTCAGCCCGGCGGTTGCCAGTATCGCGGATAAGAATCGCAACAACCGTTGCGACATCACCACGAACGTCAGCGGGAAGATAATCAGTAAATAGGCGGCAAAACCGATAAAGCTGAAATGCCCAAGCCAGCTGACCAGCGCGTAAATACGCCCTTCCAGAGAGGAAGGCCAGTCAGAAACAAACAGGTAGCGGCTGCCTAGCCCAAGAATCAACAGGATATTGAAGAGGGCGAACCAGTGGCCCCAGCTGATCATCTGGGAAACTTTTTCGCGATAGCGCTGACTATTTGTCACCATGAGAGGGTCTGGGCAATGAGTGAATTAATGGGCTTTATCTTCTCTTATCGACGCTTGCAAAGCTTTAGCAAAAGATTGGGACAATGCTTTGCGTTGTGCAGGAGCGACGCTGGTGTTAATAAGGTTTGTCACCATATTGCCCAGGACCATCAAAGAAAGGTCGGTCGGGGCGCGGTGTTTTTCCAGAACAGTTGCCAGCTCGGAAAGGATCTGTTCAACGTGTTCGTCACTGTAACGGGATGATTGTGCCATAGAGTAATGTGCTTCTTGATCTGACAAAGTCCAATATCTTAGCCGATCACGCCACCACTTTCCGCATTTTTATAACGGGGGGCGTGTCGGGGTCGTGATCGTATCTGTGAATCAGTATTTCAGGGGCTGGAACAGGTTGCGGCTTTGCCGCTTCGGTGTTTGAATACGCCCCGCAGGCAGACCCTTCTTACACGGCTGCAATTCTTACAGGAGAAAGTCCCCATGAGTCTGGATATTGAGCAGATCGCTCTGCACCAGTTGAATAAACGTGATGAGCAAACGCTGGATGTTGTGCTGCGCGATACGCTTTTGACCCCGAATGCCGCCGTTGATGAAATGATGGCTGAACTGCACCGTGTTTACAGCGCGAAAAGCAAAGCCTATGGCCTGTTCAACGAAGACAGCGAACTGTCAGTGGCGCTGCGCAGTTGCCGTAAAGGGGACGACGATTTCCTGTCATTCAGCCGTGCCGCAACCGGGCGTCTTCGTGATGAACTGGCAAAATACCCGTTCGCAGAAGGCGGCGTGGTGCTGTTTTGTCATTACCGTTTCCTGGCCGTGGAGTATTTGCTGGTTGCGGTGCTTAACAGCCGCAGCAGCATGCGCGTCAACGAACAGCTCGACGTCAGCAGCATCCATTATCTGGATATCAATCACGCCGATATCGTGGCGCGTATTGATCTGACCGAATGGGAAACCAATCCTGAATCTTCCCGCTACCTGACGTTTCTGAAAGGCCGCGTCGGGCGCAAAGTTTCTGACTTCTTCATGGATTTCCTGGGCGCTTCTGAAGGCCTGGATACCAAAGCGCAAAACCGCGGTTTGTTGCAGGCGGTAGATGATTTCTGTACTGAAGCGCAGCTCGATAAAAACGAGCGCCAGAACTATCGTCAGCAGGTGTACACCTACTGCAACGAGCAGTTGCAGGCCGGCGAAGAAATTGCGCTGGATGATTTATCCGAAGAGCTGCCGCCGTGGAATGACAAGAAATTCAAAGAATTCACGCAGGAACAAGGTTATCAGCTGGAAGAAACGTTCCCGGCCGATCGCAGCACGCTTCGCCAGCTGACCAAATTTGCCGGCAGCGGCGGTGGCCTGAGTATTAACTTCGATGCGATGTTAATGGGCGAACGTATTTTCTGGGATCCGGCGACCGATACGCTGACTATTAAAGGCACGCCGCCGAACCTGCGGGATCAATTGCAGCGTAAGGCCGGCAAATAAAACCTGGATCGCAGCCAATAAAAAACACCGCCGGGGCGGTGTTTTTTATTTGTTCTCGCACGGCGTCCCGATGCGCAACAACTCAGTTAGCGATTAAACGCGAACGAAGTCGATGTGAGCCAGTTTTGGCTTGAACGGGTGACGCTGTACAGCCTGAACTTTAACTTTGGTTTCTTTACCGTCGATAACCAGAGTAATAGCTTCAGAGTAGAACTCCGCTTTAACTTCCATGTTCTTAACAGAATCATGGTCCAGTTTGATAGAAACCGGAGCAGCTGAGCCACCGTAAACGATAGCTGGGAATTTGTTTTCTGTACGCAGGCGGCGGCTCGCACCTTTGCCCTGCTCGTCCTGTGGACGTACTTCTACATTGATAGTGAACATGTATGTTTCTCTATATATAAAAAAGTTTGCCCCGCCACCTGCGACCGAGTGACGAGTTGAGTACTACAAGCTTCCACACAAGGCGAAAGCGGGCGGTATGATACCGGAGCAGGGCAGTTGCAGCAATATAAATAGCCGGTTTCAGGTTATTTACTCACCCGCGCAGCTCATTGGCGCGCCGGTAACGCCCTTCATAATCGAACATTTTCTCGCGCACCTGCCAGAACTGGCCTTTCATCCGCGCGACAACAAAATCCGGATGACGCAGTAAAACCTGCTGCGCCACGATATCGGCGGCGGAATTCCATTCCAGCGGCACGCCCGGTGCGCGCTGATGCGGACGCAGGAAATTATGCAAAAAAGCCATCCGCTGGGCGGGCGTTTGCAGGCGGAAACGCTCGGAAACGTCCGCGCCATCCTCATCGTAATAGGTGATTTTCAGCCATTCGCCTTTGTCGTCGCGCCCGTGTTCAAGGTTCATGCCGCCGCAGCGTAAGACCAGCGCATCTTTCAGGCGCAGCGCGGCTTTCAGCATATCGTCCGGGTCGACCAGAATTTCCTGACACTGATGACAGCGCCGCGCCGCAATATCGTTTTCCGCGCCGCAGTGCGGGCAGCTTTTGAAGCGGAAACGGAAATCACACTGCTCGCGGTTGCCGTCGTCATCTTCCAGCACGCCCTGACAGCGGCGGCCAAAATGTTCTATAACCGTGCCGTCTTCGGTGGTTTTGCCCCAGAAAATATTGGCGAAACCGCAGGCCGGGCAGAAAACCTGCACCGGTTTGTTGTCGCCCGCCGGTTTGTGACTGCCCACCTCCGGCGTAAACAGGTCATGCGGATTTCCGGCGTAATCGAGGATCAGGCAATCCGTTTTGCCCGGCGACAGACGCATCCCGCGCCCGACAATCTGCTGATAAAGGCTGACGGATTCGGTCGGGCGCAAAATGGCAATCAGATCCACATGCGGCGCATCAAAGCCGGTGGTCAGCACCGAGACGTTCACCAGGTAGCGCAGTTCCTGCTGCTTAAAGGCGGTGATCAGCCGGTCGCGTTCGACGGCGTGGGTTTGCGCACTGATCAGCGCCGCTTCGCCTTTGGGCAGCAAACCGAAAATTTCACCGGCGTGTTCCACCGTTGAGGCAAAAATCATCACACCTTTGCGGTCGCGCGCGAACTCAACAATCTGGCTAATGATGTGCGGTGTGATGCGTTTTTGCTGACGCAACTCATCGTTAAGATCCGCCTCGCTGAACAGCCCGTTGCTGTTGGCCTGCAACCGGCTGAAATCGTAGCTGACGACCGGCATATCGAGCCGTTCCGGCGGCACCAGAAAGCCGTTTTTAATCATGTAACGCAGTGGCAGTTCGTAAATACAATCGCGGAACAGGCTGTTGGAATCGCCGCGCACAATGCCCTGATGGTGATACTGATAAATCCAGCCTTTGCCCAGACGATAGGGCGTTGCCGTCAGCCCGAGCAGCCGCAGACGCGGGTTTTGCGCTTTAAGATGGCCGATAATTTGCTGGTACTGGCTATTATCGTCGTCGGAAATTCGGTGGCACTCGTCGACAATCAGCAGGGAAAACTCACCGCTGAATTCTGCCAGATTGGGCGCAACGGACTGCACGCTGCCGAACACCACTTTACCGCTGCTTTGTTTGAGATTCAGGCCCGCCGCGAAGATATCCGCTTCCAGCCCGTAAGAAAGATATTTGCTGTGATTCTGCGCGACCAGTTCTTTGACGTGCGCCAGAACCAGCACGCGCCCGCGCGCCACCCTTGCCAGCTCGGCAATCACCAGGCTTTTTCCGGCACCGGTAGGCAATACGATCACCGCCGGTTCATCGTGCTGGCGGAAATGACGCAGCGTAGCGTCAACGGCTTCCTGCTGATAGGGACGAAGGGTAAAAGCGGTCACGGGGAGAATCACCTCAGACTGACTTATTAAAAAAGTTTGTTATTAATGATCACTGTTAATAACTACAGTGGTGAAGTATGCCAAGAAATCCTCTTCATGGCGATCTGCAATCAAATCACCTGCCGTGAATGTTTAGCCTGCTTATTTTTCCTCTTCCTCCTAGGATGCGCCGCCAAGCACAGCTATACTCTTGCGCTCAATGCGGCAGTGAATCTGCCCCCTCGAAGTAATAATCACTCGTTGCAGCTATACGAACTGAAAGTATTACGAATCGAACAACCCTGAACCCTGTCAGTTGCCCTGTTGCAGCGGCGGGGTCTTGTGTTTTATCAGTAACGCGATCACTCAGATCGCCATGAAGGCAAGACTATCCAATGCGTCTGGACAAGTTTCTATCTCAGCAATTAGGTGTAAGCCGTGCGCTCGTTTTACGTGAGCTGCGCAACAAACGTGTCACCGTTGACGGCGAAATCGTCAAAACCGGCTCGATGAAAATCAGCGCTGAACAGCGCGTCGAGTTCGACGGCAATGTGCTGGATCTCATCACCGGCCCGCGTTATTTCATGCTTAACAAGCCGCAGGGTTACGTGTGTTCCACTGATGATCCGGATCATCCGACCGTTCTGTACTTCCTCGAAGAGCCGGTGGCGTACAAGCTTCATGCCGCAGGGCGTCTGGATATCGATACCACCGGTCTGGTGTTGATGACCGATGACGGCCAGTGGTCGCACCGCATCACTTCGCCGCGCCATCATTGCGAGAAAACCTATCTGGTTACGCTCGAAAATCCGCTGGCTGACGACACCGCCGCGCAGTTTGAAGCGGGCGTACAGCTGCACAATGAAGATTCCCTGACCAAACCGGCCAAACTCGAGCAAATCGAAGAGAATCTTGTGCGTCTGACCATCAGCGAAGGCCGTTACCATCAGGTGAAACGTATGTTTGCGGCAGTCGGTAACCGCGTGGTCGCGCTGCACCGTGAGCGGATCGGCGAAATCGTGATGGATGAAGATTTGGAACCGGGCCAGTACCGGCCTTTAACTGAGCAGGAAATTGCCAGCGTTGGCGTTCCTTCGCGATAGTTTTTTCTGTTAACTGGAGCAGCTGAAAGTGCAAGAAAAACCGGTATCCCACATCGGACTGATTTTCATCCTGGGATTGATATCGATGCTGATGCCTTTGGCTATCGATATGTATCTGCCAAGCATGCCCGTTATTGCGCAGGAATATGGTGTTCCGGCGGGCAGTGTGCAAATGACGCTCAGCGCGTACGTGCTGGGTTTTGCGATAGGGCAGCTGTTTTACGGACCGATGGCCGACAGCCTCGGGCGTAAGCCGGTTATCTTCTGGGGCGTGCTTATCTTTGCTGTGGCGGCCGGTGCCTGTGCGCTTGCGCAGTCTGTCGAACAGCTGGTGTGGATGCGTTTCTTGCACGGTTTAGCGGCGGCAGCGGCCAGTGTGGTCATCAACGCGCTGATGCGCGACATGTTCACCAAAGATGAATTCTCGCGAATGATGTCTTTTGTGGTGCTGGTGATGACCGTTGCGCCGCTGCTCGCACCGATGCTCGGCGGTCTGCTGATGGCGATTTTCAGCTGGCACGCGATTTTCTGGGCGATGGCGATTGCAGCGTTAATCGCCGCCACGCTGGTGGGCGTTTACATCAAGGAAACGCTGCCCAAAGAGCGGCGGCAAAAATTCCATCTGCGCACCACCGTTGGCAATTTCGTCTCCCTGTTCCGCCACAAGCGCGTATTGAGCTACATGCTGGCGAGTGGTTTCTCGTTCGCCGGAATGTTCTCTTTCCTCAGCGCCGGACCGTTTGTTTACATTGAACTCAATCACGTTTCACCGCAGCATTTCGGTTTCTACTTTGCGCTGAACATCGTGGCGCTGGTGATCCTGACGCTGATTAACAGCCGCAACGTGCGCCGTGCGGGCGCGGTGAAAATGTTCCGGTTCGGCCTGTTTGTTCAGCTGACGATGGGCATCTGGCTGCTGGTGGTGTGCGCGTTCGGGCTGCCGTTCTGGGCGATGGTGATTGGCGTGGCGGGCTATGTGGGCGTGATTGCGATGGTGACCTCCAACGCGATGGCGGTCATCATGGATGACTTCCCGCACATGGCGGGCACCGCGGCCTCTCTGGCCGGAACGATTCGTTTTGGCACCGGTGCGGCAATGGGTTCCGTGCTTTCGCTGTTTACCGCTAAAAGCGCCTGGCCGATGGTCGGTTCGATGGCGTTTTGCGTCATTGCTGCCACGTTGCTGTATCTCTACGCCAGCCGTCCGGCGAAAGTCACGGCGCATGCGCTGGCCGACTAAGGTTTTTCGTTTTGCTGCTGTGCATCACTCAGGTCGGAAATGACCTGAGTGACATCGTCAAGATGCCCAATCTGCACTTCACTGGTCCGGTTCAGTTTACTTTTATCAAGTAATAAAAGGCTCTGCGCCGCGCGCCGGAGCAGGGCGATTTTGTATTCCGCATTGCTGTCGTTGGAATCCCAGATAGCGCCAGCGGCGTCCACCGCCTCGCAGGAAAACAGAAACAGATCGATTTCCAGCGTTTTCAGCTGTGAGAACAGCGCCGGATTTACGTAACAGTCGTATTTGCGCACAAGCCGGCCGCCGGAGCTGATGAGCTGAATATTCTGGCGTTTGGACAGTTCCCGGCACACGCGGGCGCTGTTGGTAAACACGGTGATGCCGATATCCGGCAACTGCCGCGCCAGCGACCAGCAGGTCGAGCTGGCATCGAGCGCAATCACCATTCCTTCATCAATCCACGACAGCGCCTGCCGGGCAATGTCCGCTTTCCGGCTCTGATGGCTTTTTTGCCGGACGCGGAAAGAATCCCCGCTGTCCTGCGTTTCCCGTTTAACGATCTTCGCCCAGCCGTGTCGGCGGATCAGCTGGCCCTGCGTTTGTAATTCCTGCAAGTCGCGGCGGATGGTTTCCCTGCTGACCTGTAAATGGCTGGCCAGATTTTCCGTGCTCTGGCTGCCCGTTTCGCGGATCAGTTGCAGGATGGCCTGATGACGCACAGCTTTCATTTTTTATTTTTCTCCCGGCAATGACGGCAATCCCGATTGACCGTTTTTAACATTTTGCGCTGAAACGGACACGCCAATGCGTGGCGGTTTGCGCGAATCGTTCCCTGAATACGGGATAATCAGAAGCCAGTCACATTTTTACCGCCCGGTCACCGGTCAGCGCCGCCTGCGTTACAAAATAAAGTGACAGAAACCAACAATACGCAGACCAAAACCGACGGGGCAAACATGAAAAGAGAACAGCTGGCTGAACAAATTATAGAAACCTGCCTGCAAATGACGCGCATGGGGCTGAATCAGGGAACGTCCGGCAATGTCAGCGTGCGTTATGGCGACGGAATGCTGATTACGCCAACCGGGATCCCGTATGAGGAGCTGACGCCACGGCAGATTGTCGAGGTCAGCGAAGACGGCAGACACGATCCGGCCAAAACACCGTCCAGCGAATGGCGTTTCCATCAGGCCATTTTTCGCGCACGACCCGACGCACAGGCCGTTGTTCACAACCACGCGGTACATTGCACGGCGGTTTCCATTCTTAACCGGCCCATTCCGGCCATTCATTACATGATTGCGGCGACAGGCAGTACGGTGATCCCGTGCGCGCCGTACGCGATTTTCGGGTCGCAGGCGTTGTCTGATCATACAGAAGCGGCGATCAGACAATCCAAAGCGATTCTTCTGCAACACCACGGAATGATTGCCTGCGGCAGTAATTTGCAGAAAGCGCTCTGGCTGGCGCAGGAAGTTGAAGTGCTGGCGAGGCTTTATCTGATGCTGCTGCCGGTGACGCCGGAAGTACCGGTTCTGTCGGATGAAGCGATGGAAGCGGTACTGAATAAATTCCATCACTACGGAATTATTACGCGGGAAGAAGCCTGAAGGCTGAAATAAAAATGCCCGTCAGAATATGGCGGGCATCAGGGGATCCAAAAGTAATCAGTTCACGCCCTGCGCTTCCATTTGCTGGAGTTTGCGGGCTTTTTTGGCGCGGGCATATTCATCCGCCATGGCCTTGGCTTTTGCCCCCGGGATCAGCGCCATATCGCACTCTTTCGGCAACAGCGTAGTCACCAGCGCGGCAATCAGCAGGGATGCGACCAGTGCATAAATCGCCGTGCTCTGACCGTACAGACTGACTAACACGCCGACCAGATACGGACCGCAGAAACCGCCCAGATTCCCCAGACCGTTAATCACACCGCGTGCGCTGCCTGCCACTTCCGGCGTGGTGACTTTGCCCGGAATGGTCCAGAAGGCGCTGGTCGCGGCTTGCAGGAAGAACCCTGCACCGACCAGAAAACCGTAGGCCGCCATAATATTGTGACCAAACGCCACGGATGCGGCCAGACAGGCGGCGAAACCGCACAACGGCAGGGCGATAAACATGCGGCGTTTGCCGGTTTTATCGGACAGCACGGACATCGCCAGGATCCCCAGCATGGTGCCCACATAAGGGATAATCGCCAGCATGCCGACTGAACTCATGTCGCCGCCGGTGAGGTTTTTCAGGATAGTCGGCAGCCACAGCGTGTAGCCGTAAATCCCGGTCTGATAGAAGAAGTTAATGACAATCAGTTTGACGATAGATTTATTGCGAAAGACCTCTTTGAGCGGCGCGTTATTGACCGGTGCCAGCGCCCGCAGTGCTTCGCGTTCACGGTTTAATTCGGTGACCAGATAATCGCGTTCGCGCTCAGACAGCCATTTCGCTTCTTCCGGACGGTCGCTGATGGTGAACCACCAGAACAGCATCACCACGAAAGATAATGCCCCTTCGATGATGAACAACCAGCGCCAGTCGAGCGTATCCAGGATCAGGCCGGACAGCGGCGCGGTAATCATCCCGCCGAGCGGCGCGAACATCAGCACATACGCATTGGCCCGGCCACGTTCTTTATCCGGGAACCAGTTGCTGACCATCGTCAGCACCACCGGCAACATCCCGCCTTCCGCCACACCCAGCGCAAAACGCAGGAACAGCAGCTGATACTGGTTAGTGATAAAGCCGGTCAGAATGGAGATCACCGCCCATGCAATCAGCGAGCAGGCGATGAATTTACGGCCGCTGCCGTGTACCGCCAGGCTTCCGCCGGGCACCTGTAAAAACAGATACCCGATGAAGAAGATACCGGCAGCCAGACCGGCCATTGATGCGGTGATACCTAATTCGGCATCCATTCCGCCGGGCATGGCAAAACTAATATTGACCCTGTCCATGAAGGAAATAATACAGGCGATAAGTATTGGGGCTATTACACGTAACCAGCGGGCCTTAGGAATTTTATTATTCATCGTCTTTCCTCTGTGTGCTTGTATCCGGCGATGACCTAATAAAAGCATTTTGAGGAAAGTATTTCGTGACAGGTGTCACGTTGAATTATGTTAAGAAAAGGTGTTACCTGCAACGTGATCCTGCACCGTAGTTGGCATGCAGGATGACAGGAAGGAAATAGCAGAAAAGGGCACGTTAAATCGTGCCGCCGAGGGAAATCCGGTAGTGCAAATCGACACGCTCAATGGTCGGCAGTTTTTTGATTTTTTTGAGCAATATTTCGGCGACAACCTTGCCCATTTCAAAGCGCGGAGTAATAACGCTGGCCAGCAACGGCGTGGTCGCCAGCCCGATATCCAGCCCGTGAAAACCTGAAATCGCCATGTCCTGCGGGACGCGGATGCCCAGTTTCAGACATTCCTGTAACACGCCGACGGCAATATCGTCGTTGGTACACAAAATTGCATTGGTGTGCGGATACAGCTGGCGCGCCATGGATAACATTCCGGCGCCGATAGACACCGATGAAACCTTATTCGGGGTGATATGCACCGGCGTCAGCCCGCGTTCAGTCATTGCCCGGCTGTAGCCCTGATAGCGTTTCTGGTCACGCGCGTCTGACATCGAACCGAAATACACCGCATGCTCCTTGCCGCTGGCGAGCAGCGTATTCGCCATGTCATATCCGGCTTGCTGATTATCAAAACCTACCGCAATACGGCCATTCTGATCGTCGAGATCCATCACCTGAGCGACAGGAATTTCAGCCGCATTCAGATACTTATCGGCTTTGAGCGTATGCACGGAATCCGTGAGGATCAGCCCTGCCAGCTGATAACCGAGCAGATTGATAATGTGCTCTTCTTCGCGGTCCTTGCTGTAATCATAATTCACCACCAGCGTCTGGTAGCCCTGCGCGGACGTCACGGACTCAATACCGGCCAGCAAATCGGAGAAAATCTGATTGTTAAAAGAGGGCACCAGAATGCCGATGCGCGGCGCTTTGGCCGGTCCGCGGGCTTCTTCCAGCGGATAACCGACTTCTTCCATGACTTTGGTGATGCGTTCGCGGGTTTCAGGAGAGACTTTTTCCGGCGTGCGCAGAAAACGGCTGACCGTCATCTTGGTAACATCCGCCAGTTGGGCGATGTCCTGTAATGTCACGCGCTGGTTTCTCATGCGGGTTTCCCTGATTATTTCCCAAAATATACCCGATTATTGAAACAGAAAGCGCCGGAGATTGTTATCAAAATGATGATGATCACATCGGGAGTAACAGGGTTTTTTAACATCCTCCAAGGTGATCTGCATCACAGTTTGGCCGCCGGTAAACCGTTGTAGTGGGGCTAACTTTTCATAAGCAGCTTTTTAATAAGGCCAACGTCATGACAAATCTCTTCTCCCTGGATAATAAAAAGATTCTGGTCACCGGTTCTACGCGCGGTCTGGGTTTCCTGCTGGCGAAAGGGCTGGCGCAGCACGGGGCGGAAATTATCGTCAACGGCACGCAGCAGGAATCGACACAAAAGGCCGCTGAAGCGCTGCGTGCGGAAGGGTTTATCGCACACGCCGTGTCATTTGATGTCACGAACAGCCAGGCAGTGAATCAGGCGATAGACCATATCGAAAAGGCCATTGGCCCGATTGATGTGCTGGTGAATAACGCGGGGATCCAGCGTCGCCACAAATTTACCGATTTCCCGGAAAAAGACTGGGACGACGTGATTGCGGTGAATCAGAAGTCTGTTTTCCTGGTGTCGCAGGCAGTTGCGCGTTACATGATCCAGCGTGAGCGCGGCAAGATCATCAATATCGGTTCGATGCAAAGTGAGCTGGGCCGCGACACCATCACGCCGTACGCTGCCTCTAAAGGTGCGGTGAAAATGCTGACGCGCGGGATGTGCGTTGAACTGGCGCGCTACAATATTCAGGTGAACGGCATTGCGCCGGGCTATTTCAAAACCGACATGACGCAGCCGCTGGTCGATAACAAAGAGTTTTCCGAATGGCTGTGCAAACGCACGCCAGCCGCGCGCTGGGGCAACCCGGAAGAGCTGGTCGGCGGTGCGGTTTATCTGTCCTCCAGGGCGTCAGATTTCGTGAATGGTCATTTACTCTTTATCGATGGCGGCATGCTGGCCGCCGTTTAGTATAGGAAAATTATGAGCAAAATCGCACTGGTCACCGGCGGTGGCAGCGGTATCGGGCTGAGCGCCGCGAAATCGCTGGCGGGTATTGGGTTTACGGTCATTCTGGCGGGGCGCAATACGGAAAAACTGGCGCAGGCCGTGGCACAGTTTGCACCGGGACAAGCGGTGGCGCGTCAGCTGGATGTCACCAGCCCGCAGTCGGTCGCCGCGCTGTTTGCAGATATTCAGGAAACCTTCGGGCGGCTGGATTTATTGTTTAATAACGCCGGGAATAACGTGAAAGATGTGCCCATTGATGAGCTTGCGGTGGAAGACTGGCTTTCGGTGATCAACACCAATCTGACCGGCGCATTTTTGTGTACGCAGGCGGCGGTCAAACTGATGAAACAGCAGTCTCCGCAGGGTGGCCGCATTATCAATAACGGCTCTGTTTCGGCGCTGTCGCCGCGTCCGAATTCCGCGCCTTATACCGCCAGCAAACACGCCATTACCGGCCTGACCAAATCCACGGCACTTGATGGCCGCGCATTCAATATTGCGTGCGGACAGATTGACGTCGGCAACGCCGCAACGGATATGGGCAATAAAGCGCTGGCAGGCAGGATGCAGGCCGACGGGCATATTGCCGAAGAGCCGGTCATTGCGGTGGAGCGCGTCGGTGAAGCCGTGGCTTTTATGGCCGGATTGCCGCCGGGCACCAACGTTCTGACCATGACGGTGATGGCCAGCGCGATGCCGCTGGTCGGACGGGGGTAACGCTTTTCGCATTCAAAAAAAAACGGCCCGAATCGGGCCGTTTTGCATTTCATCTTTCGTGATTATGCTTTTCTGACTTTACGCTTTCTGCCGAGCCAGAAAATCAGCACCAGCAGAATGATCACGCCGATGATCATCGCCGGCGCCATGAAAGGTTGCAGTTTTGCCAGAAGTGTCACCGGGCCGCCTGCGCGTAATACCGCCACATCCTGCGCGCTGACCTGAACGCCTGCGTTGCCGTAGTTTTTCAACACATAGTTGGAGATATCCGCAATCTGCTGATCGTCGAGCTGACCGACATACGAACCCACGCCAAATTTTGGCATCAGAACATGATGGTCGCCCACCTGGCGATCGACGCCGTAAAGAATGGCGGAAATCAGGTTAGACGCATTTCCGAGGCCGGTCGCGGTGTTGTTAAACAGCGACGGATACGCCTGATTTTTGCTGCCTGAGCCGTCCGGCTGGTGGCAGCTGGCGCAATATCCGCTGAACAATGCCGCGCCGTTGTCGATGGTTTTATTCGCGTTAAACGGATGTGCGCCGCGCAGGCCGTCTTCCACATTCACCGGCTTACCGAAGGTGTCTGCCGCCTGTGTATCGCGCGGATCGCGAACCGGCGTGCTGTTTTTCAGGTAGTAGGCAATTGCGTTCAGATCGGTGTCAGACATGTATTGCAGACTGTTTTGCACCGCCTCCGCCATACCGCCCGCGGCCTGATTTTTCCCGGCGGTCCGGCCTGTTTTCAGGTATTCCACCAGCTGAGCCTGAGACCAGTTGCCAATGCCGCTGACCGGATCAGAACTGATGTTCGGCGCGTACCACGGTCCGACCATGCCGCCCGCCAGCGGTTTATCCGTCACCGAACCCATCATCAGATTACGCGGCGTATGGCACGTGTCGCAGTGTCCGGCACCGTTCACCAGATACGCACCCCGGTTCCATTGCTCACTTTTGGTCGGATCCGGCTTAAACGGCGTGCTGTCGAGATACATCAGATTCCAGACCGCCATCGCAATACGCATGTTAAACGGGAACGGCAGGGCAGTTTCAGTATTCGGCTGTTCGACCGGTTTCACACCTTGCTGGAAATAGACATACAGCGCGTGCATATCGGAATCACTCATATGGCTGTAAGAGGTGTACGGCATGGCCGGATACAGATTTGCACCGTCCGGACGCACACCTTCGCGCACAGCGCGGGTGAACTGTTCTTCGGTGTAATTCCCGATACCAAACTGCTTCGACGGCGTGATGTTGGTGGTGTAAATCGTGCCCATCGGCGAATGGATTTCATATCCGCCCGCGAACGGTTTTCCACCCTCAGGTGCCGTATGACAAGCCTGACAGTCTGCGGCCGTCGCAACTTCCTGGCCCTGGCGGACGAGTTCAGCCTCGTTGTCCTGTGCAACGGCAAAACCGCTCAGGGACGCAGTTAACAGGCAGGCGGTGAGAAGTTTTTTCATGCTGCACCTGCCAGTTTTTTCGACATGTCGTCTGCGGCTTTCAGCGCCAGCGCAGCCATGGTTAGCGTACTGTTCACCACGCTGGACGACGGGATTGCGCCGCCGCCCGGTAACCACAGGTTGGCATGATCGTGAGTCCGGCAATCGCCGTTCACCACGGAATCCTTCGGATCGTTGCCCATAATCGTGCCACCCATGATGTGGTTATTGGCGTTCAGGCTGGTGGTGATGTTGAATTCTTCCGCCATAAACAGCGAGCCGATGTGCTCAAGTTGTTTATGCGCCGCTTCCGCGCCTTTACGCACGTAATCGCCGACGTCGTAATGAATGTCCGGGCAGGGTAAACCGTGCGGATCTTTACGGGTTTTGCTCAGCGTCAGGCGGTTATCCGGATCCGGCAACGGCTCCAGGCTGATGGACAAGTCCACGCCGAAGATAGAACGGCGGCGGATTTCTTCGTCCAGCTCCTGACCCACCAGCCCCATCTGCAACGCTTTGGACGTTGCCGGGATCACGCGGCTGATGTTGTTGAGGATCATTTTGTTGGCGGAATAATCTTTGCGGAAATCACCGTCGCGCGGGCCGACCAGACAGCTGCTTTGCGCCGGGCCACGGCCAATCCACAGCGGTTCTTTAGCGATGAACGTACAGTGGAAACCGGAGTGGTCCATCATGTTACGGCCCACGTGATCAGAGGAGTTGGCGATGCCGTTCGGGTTTTTGTCGTTGGCTGCCATCAGCAGCAGGCGCGGAGTCTCGATGCCGTTACAAGCCAGCGCGAACACTTTGCCGGTCGCTTTGTGGGATTTTTTCTGATTATCCAGCCAGTGAACCGCCGTCACATTGTTGTTTTCGTCGGTATCAATCTTGTAAACCACGGCCTCGGCCAGCACCACGGCGCCTTTGTTTTCGGCGCGTTCGACGTGTGCGATACCGTTGTACATCGCGCCTATCGGGCAGATCGGCTGACAGTTATTATTGCCGCAACAGGTCGGGCGGCCATTCCACGGACGGGTGCTGCGTCCTTGCGGGATTGGCACCGAGCGGTAACCGTGCGGGTTCACAATCTCGGCAAAACGCGTATCGCCATAGCCGTAAGGAACCTGTTCCATCGGGTAAGGCTTGCTGCGTTCAGAAGGGGATTGCAGTTCAGGATCGTTCGGGCCTGCAACGCCGATTTCTTCTTCTGCGCGGCAGTAATAAGGTTCGAGCTCGTCATACGAAATCGGCCAGTCGCGGCCCACGCCGTACAGCGTTTTCATTTTGAAATCGTTCGGGACGTGACGCCAGCAGGACGCCGCCCAGTGCCAGGTCGTGCCGCCTACGGTGCGCAGATAGCCTTGTTTAAAGCTGCCCGCACTGGGTCCGGTCAGATGAACGTAGTTATTTTCCGGGAAATACAGCGGGGCCGGGGCATTTTCTGACTGCGGGTACAGTCCCTGGAAATCTGAACCTGCACGGTTTTCAAAAGGCATATTGCGCCAGTTTTCGACGGCCTGCGCACGTTCGATGCGTAAACCGGCTTCCAGCACCAGAACGGAATAACCTTCGCTGACCAGTTGATCGGCAATCATGCCGCCCACGACGCCGGAACCGACAACAATCACATCAGCAGACGCATCGCCGTCTGCGGTAAATACGGGTTTTTTCATCAGGCTTTGCTCACATCAGATTCAGAAATACGGGTAAAACGATCGGCGTTCATGGACTCAGGCATCGCGGCATCAGGCGGCGCGGCGGTGAAGTACAGCGGGCCGTTACCGCAGTAGGTCGGCACAATCAGGCCGTCGCTCACCGGGCGATACATCAGCGCATCTTTATACGAAATCAAAATGGAATCGGTTCCATGTCCGACCGTGCCGGTATACCAGGCTGTGACGATGCTCGTCACCAGTTCGCCCAGACCGTTCTGCTGCGCGGCTTTCTGCAAATCTTTCGCAGCCTGCCCCGGTTTAACCAGTGCATGCAGTTTGCTGACCTGAGCCGGGAAGTCAGGCTGAGAGCGGAAGAAGGCATTGAAAATCTGGGCTGAAGTTCCTTCACTGATATTTTTATGCTCGGTGATGGCCTGTGATACCAGATAGAACTGGCCGAAGATGACCGGCGACTGCGTGGCTGTTTCTTTCTCCGCCTGGCTCAGGAAGGGAAAGCCGAGAAGGGTTGTTGCGACCATCGCGGAGGTCAGCCCTTTCAGCAGTTCTCGACGACTGAAACCGGTTCCATTTTCGGTGTTATTGCTTGCCATGATTGAAGGATCGTTTTCCATCTCATTTCTCGCTGGGATTGGGTGTGAGCTAAATAACTCAGGATTTGCTTATCTGATTCTTATTATATGTCGCTAATGTCGAGACTTATCAGCAGGTTGATGATGCCCTGTGGTCTCTGCGATAGGGTATACCAGTAATAACGATGCGGATGATAAGCCAAAGAAGAAGAAATTGTGCAAACAAATTGTGCGGATTTATTAACATTAGATCCAGATTTTAACGTATGATGCGACGCCGTTAATTTTGTAACCAACTGGTTCATTTCAAAATGAAATTAACACCATCAAGAGCGGTGTGAAAAGTCAGGATTGATTTTAACTGGCTGATTTAATGCTTTTTATTGACGTTAATGAGAAGACTAATAACATTAATTTGTATATTAAATGTAAATAAAAATGCAATAATAAGTAGCGGCATTTGATTAAAATGGTTGTGAATCAAGACTAAAAAGGTTACAAATAAACCAAAATGAGATCTGCCTCTCAGATTCATGGGGAGCAGACATAAAAATAGCTGGGTCTGTGAACTTGCACTGGAATGACGTTAATTTAATGTTAATTATTTGAGCAAGAGGTGGGCAAAGCAAAGTCTGTCGGCTATAACTTAATCGGTGTAGTTGTAGCTATTTTGTAAAAATATCGTGTAGATGATTGGTTAACATCATTGTCTGGGGAACCACGTGAATAATATTCAACTTTCGGTAGTACATCGTTTGCCGCAAAGTTATCGCTGGTTGTCAGGTTTTGCCGGTATCAAAGTTGAACCGATTCCGCTGCCTGGTAACGATGAAGATAACAATCTGATCGGCCTGAAACTGCTCAGCCATGAGGGTGAATTCGCCTGGCAGGTGATGCATCAGTTAACTGATGCCTTAGAAGATATTCAGGTTAAAGCGGCGATTGTTGAAATCGACGGCGAACCGTGTTTATTCGTCCATCGTGAAGATGAAAGCGCGACCCTTTGCTGCCTGAAAAATATCGGCGCGGCGATCGCGGAATCTGTCACCGCACTTTATCCCTTCTGAACCGCCTGATAACAACGTCAGGCGGTTTGCTCCTGCGAATCGAACGCATCTGACGCACTCAGCAATTCACGGGTGTAAGCCTGCTGCGGCGCGGTAAAAATCTGCTCGCAATCTCCCTGTTCGACCACTTCCCCGTTCCTGAGCACCAAAAGCTGGTGACATAAAGACCGGACGACATGCAAATCATGGCTGATAAACAGATAAGTCAGGCCGTGGCGTTGCTGAAGTTCGCTCAGGATCGCCAGAATCTGCGCCTGTACCGATTTATCCAGAGACGATGTCGGTTCATCCAGAATCAGCATTTCAGGCTGTAAAATCAGGGCGCGGGCGATAGCAATACGCTGGCGCTGACCGCCGGAGAATTCAGTCGGATAACGGTGACGGCTCTGCGGATCCAGTCCGACTTCCTGCATCGCCCGTATCACTTCCTGTTCGCGCTCCTGCGCACTCACTTTCCGGTGAACCAGCAAACCTTCCGCAATAATCTGCTCCACGGTAAACCGCGGGTTCAGCGCTGAGAAAGGGTCCTGAAACACGACCTGTATCCGGCTGCGGAAGGGCAGCATTTGCTTGCGCGAAAATGTGTGCAGCGGCTGGCCGTCAAACCAGATTTCGCCCTGAGATTTCATCAGCCGTAAAAGCGCCAGCCCGGTCGTGCTCTTCCCTGAACCTGATTCACCCACTACGCCCAGACTTTCGCCGCGACGAAGCTGAAAGCTCACCTGATTAACGGCGTGTTTAACGCCGACGGTGCGGCGCAGCAGGCCGCGCCTGACAGGAAAGCCCACATCCAGGTTTTTCACGTCCAGCAAAACGGCAGGTTCACCTTTCAGCGGCTGCGGGCGCCCCTGCGGTTCGGCCTGTAAAAGGTGTTGCGTGTAAGGATGCTGAGGCTGGCTGAATAGCGTGGCGCGCGGCTGCTGCTCCACCAGACGCCCTTGTTGCATCACGGCAACGTTATCCGCCAGACGCCGCACGATGCGCAGGTTGTGGGTGATAAACAGCATCGCCATGCCCATTTCCTGCTTAAGGTCGTCGAGCAGGGACAAAATCTGGGCCTGAACGGACACGTCCAGCGCCGTTGTCGGTTCATCGGCAATCAGCAGTTTTGGCTTTGTCAGCACCGCCATGGCGATCATGACACGCTGGCGTTCGCCGCCTGAAAGCTGATGCGGGAAATCCCGCAGACGGGAAGCCGCCTGGCGGATACCCACACGATCAAGGCAGCTTAGGATTTCGCTCCGCGCCGCATCACCCCGCAGGCCACGATGCAGCGTAAGCACCTCGGTGAGTTGCTTTTCAAGTGTATGCAGCGGATTGAGTGAAACCATCGGTTCCTGAAAAATCATCGAAATCTGGTTGCCACGGATCTGTCGCAGGGTCGAGCCATCGGCTTTGAGCAGCGACCGGCCTTCAAAGAGAATATCCCCTTGCGGATAGACGGCGACAGAAGGCAGCAGGCGCAGCACGGACAGCGCGGTCACACTTTTGCCAGAACCGGATTCTCCCACCAGCGCCAGCGTTTCGCCCGCATGAATATTCAGGGAAACATCGCTGACCACTTCACGCTGCTGATTTCCCTGACGGAAAGCCACGCTCAGGTTGCGGATTTGCAGTAAAGAGTCCGTCATCTCAGAGCGCCTCGCCGTGATGTGCAGAAGGGTTGAAGGCGTCACGGACCGCTTCACCGATGAAAATCAGCAAGGACAACAGGGACGCCAGCACGACAAATGCGCTGATGCCCAGCCACGGTGCCTGCAAATTATTTTTGCCTTCCATCAGTAATGTGCCCAGCGAAGGCGAACCCAGCGGTAATCCGAAACCGAGGAAATCCAGCGACGTCAGCGTGGTGATGGAACCGCAAAGAATAAACGGCAGATATGTCAGCGTGGCGACCATTGCATTGGGCAGCATATGACGCCACATGATGGCCCGGTCGCTGACGCCCATCGCCTGCGCGGCGCGGATGTAATCAAAATTACGGGTGCGCAGGAATTCGGCGCGCACGACGCTCACCAGCGTCATCCAGCCCGAAAGCACGGTAATCAGCAACAGCCACCAGAAGTTGGGCTGCACCACGCTGGCCAGAATAATGATCAGGAACAGCGTCGGAATGCTGGACCACACTTCGATAAAACGCTGCCCGAGCAGGTCGATAAGTCCGCCGTAATAACCCTGCGTGGCACCGGCAATAATGCCGATCACCGAGGTCAGGACGGTGAGGAAAATGCCGAAGAACAGCGAAATCCGTAAGCCATACAGGATCTGCGCCAGCACGTCGTGCCCGTTGCTGTCGGTGCCCAGCCAGTTTTTCGCCGAAGGCGGGGAAGGGAAGGGCTGCGTGGTCGAGAAATTAATCGAGTTATAACTGCTGCGCACCGGTGCCCAGATGGCCCAGCCGTGATCTTCAAGCTGTTTGAGCACAAACGGATCCTGATAATCCGCCGGCGTTTCCAGCTCACCGCCAAACGTGGTTTCACTGTAATTCACCATAAAAGGCACATACCAGTGCCCCTGATAACGCGCCAGCAGCGGCTTGTCGTTGGCGAGAACGTTGGACAGCAGCACCAGAACCAGCAAAACCATAAAGATCCACAGGGACCAGAATCCTCGCCGGTTTTGGCAAAAACGTGCCCAGCGCGTCTGAGTGACTGTGCTGAGTTTGAAGAGTCTCACGGTCATCAGTGACGGCCCTCGAAGTCGATACGCGGATCAACCAGCGTGTAAGTGATGTCGCTGACGATATTAAGCAGTAATCCAATCAGCGTGAAAACGTAAAGCGTGCCAAAAATCACCGGGAAGTCGCGCTGGACGATGGCGTCATAGCCCAGCAATCCTAAGCCTTGCAGGGAAAACATGACTTCAATCAGCAGGGAACCGGTGAAAAACATGCTGATGAATGTGGCCGGAAAACCGGCAATCACCAGCAGCATGGCGTTGCGAAAGACATGGCGGTACAAGATTTGCTTTTCGTTCAGCCCTTTCGCCCGCGCGGTCACGACGTATTGTTTGCTCACTTCATCCATAAAGGAGTTCTTGGTCAGCATGGTCAGCGTCGCGAACCCGCCAATGACCGTCGCCAGCACCGGTAATGTGACATGCCAGAGATAGTCGGTGATTTTACCGTACCACGGCAGCGTGTCGAAATTAGGCGACGTCAGGCCGCGCAGCGGGAACCAGTCGAGATAACTGCCGCCGGTAAACAGAACAATCAGCAGGATGGCAAACAAAAACGAAGGCACGGCGTAGCCGATGATAATAAAGGAGCTGCTCCAGGTATCAAACCGTGAACCGTTGCGCACTGCTTTGCGGATCCCAAGCGGGATCGACACCAGATAAATAATCAGCGTGCTCCACAAACCAATACTGACAGACACCGGCAACGCGCTTTTCACCAGCCCCATGACGGTTGAACCGCGAAACAGGCTGTCGCCAAAATCAAAGCGCACATAGCTGGAGAGCATTTCGAAATAGCGGACGTGCAGTGGTTTATCAAACCCAAAGCGATGGGTAATTTCTGCGATAACTTCAGGGTCCAGCCCGCGTGCACCGCGATACTGGCCTTCGCCAAACTGGGCCACGCCGGGTGACGCTTTTCCGTTACCGCTGTTACCGGCAGAATTCGGCAGCCCGCTGGATTGTCCCATTTCTATCGCCGCTATGGCCTGATCTACCGGGCCGCCGGGCGCAATCTGCACGATAAAAAAGTTGATTGTAATGATGGCCCAAAGCGTTGGGATCACCAGAAGCAGTCGTCTTAAGAGATAAGCGGCCACATTGTGCTCCTCAACGGCGTTGTGCAGGCAGACGCGCTGCACGGTTCATGTCATACCACCACGTATCCAGCTCCAGACCGTTGGCCGGAGCGATCGCAGGCATCGAGAATTTATCCCAATAGGCATAGCGTTCGTGATGGGTATACCACATCGGGATCATATACATATTCCAGGTCAGCACCCGGTCCAAAGCATGGCCGAGCGACAGCAGCGCGTCCGGTTTACCCTGGTTAGCGGCAATCTCATCGGTGAGTTTGTCGATGGCCGGATCGCTGACCCCCGGTTTGTTGTAGGTGGAATCCAGATATTTGGTGTTCCAGTAAATCTGTAAATCGCTGCTCGGGTAAGACATCGCCGGATAAACCGTCGGGATCATGTCGTAATCGCGCTGGCGCATGCGGCGGACAAACTGAGAATTGTCGACTTCACGAATCGACATTTTGATGCCCAGACGCTGCAAATTATGCTGGAACGGCAGGACATACTGCGAGTTACCGCCGCCGGGCAGCAGGAGTTCAAAGGTAAACGGCTTGCCGGTTTTGCTGTTGACCAGCACCTGATTTCTGACTTCCCAGCCGGCTTCTTTCAGCAGCCCCGTCGCCTTCAGCAGATTTGCCCGGTCATTACCGGTGCCGTCAGTGCGCGGCGGCTTATATAGCGTGCTGAACACTTCAGCCGGAATCTGATTCTTGAGCGGCCCGAGCCACGCAAGTTCTGCTACATTCGGGTAATCTTTCGCGGCGTACTCCGTATTCTGGAAATAACTGTCAACGCGCTGATAGGCATCGAAGTAAAGTGCCCGGTTCATCCAGTCGAAATCAAAGGCCAGCGTCAGGGCTTCGCGCACCTTGCGGTCGGCAAACTGAGGGCGGTGAATGTTGAACGCCAGCCAGCGCGTATCCTGCGCCGCCTGATTTTCCTCATCGGCCTTCACGATAAAGTTTTTGCTGAAATTACCGCCCTGATATTGCGTAGACCAGTTCTTTGGTGAGGTTTCCATACGGAAATCAAATGCACCGGATTTGAAAGCTTCAAGGGCGACGTTATCGTCAAGATAGTAGTCGTAGCGGATCGTATCGAAATTATAACGACCCCGGTTAACCGGAAGATTGGCGGCCCAGTAATCCGGCACGCGCGAGTAAGTGATGTACTGGCCAAGCTTGTAATCACTAATGCGATATGGGCCACTGCCCAGCGGTGGCGTGCTCAGCGGCTCATTGAATTTATGTTTTTCCCAGAATGCTTTGGGCAGGATCGGCAGGCCGAGCAGCCCCAGCATCATGTCTTTGTCAGCCTTCGGCAGCACTATGCGTACCGTCAGCCGCGATATGGCTTTGACTTCCACACCCTTGTAAACCACGCGGAACTGCGGAACGCCTTCCGTCATGAATTTTTTGAACGTGAATTCGACGTCGCTGGCGGTGATCGGCGTGTTGTCATTGAAACGGGCGCGGGGATTGATATCCACTTCGACCCAGCGGTACTGGCTGTCGTAACGGGCAGAATCGGCAATCAGCGGATAGTAGCTGCCGATTTCATCACTTGATGTCGTGAAAAGCGGGTCATACAGTGAACCGCTGCGCACCGCCGGATTACCGCGGGAAGCGAAACGGTTGAAATTGTCATAAGTGCCGATGGCAGCCAGCGTGATCTGCCCTCCCTTCGGCGCGGCGGGATTGACGTAGTCAAAACTAGTGAAGTTTGAGACATATTTCGGTTCGCCTAAAATTGCGAACGCGTAGCTGTCTTGTATGACCTCGGCCTGTGCGCTGAGACTCAGCAGGCACAGCGCAACGGCAAACACGCGAGAAAACATCCTGGATCTGCACTCCTGTGATGACGACAGCATGGCGCGGACATGATCGCCGCAGGCTATTGTTCAGTGGTAATCAATTGATCGCTAAGACCTTGTAACACACCAGCCTCAGGTTTCATCCCTGATTTCGGCCTTTTTATCACACTCATGGGCAGACGGCGAAGAGAAAAATGGAACAAAAAGTACAGTGCTGATACAGATTAAATCTGGTAAGTCGCTTCTTTCTCATTGAAATCGCGGATGAAATTCATCAGTTCACCGACGCCCAGCGGTTTGCTGTACAGATATCCCTGAAGATAGGTGACGCCGTGATTGCGCAGATATTGCGACTGCAACTCGGTTTCAACGCCTTCTGCCACGGTCTTGAGTTTCAGCTCTTCGGTGAGCTTGAGGACGGTATCCAGCACTGGCGCAATCAGCGTTTTCTGGTCAATGGACATCACGAATCCGCGATCAATTTTCAGGTAATCAAGCGTGAACTTTTCCAGATAAATCAGGGCGCTGTGCCCGGTGCCGAAATCATCAATGGCAATCTCAATGTTGTGGTGGCGCAGCCAGTTGAATTCCCGCAGTGCGCCTTCGGTATCGATCATTCCCCGTTCGGTAATTTCAAAAATCACCTGAAAGGCGTTTTCCGGTAATGCCTCGATGAAATTCAGCACGTCGTCATGGAAGCTGACCCTGCTCATGTGGTGCGGGGAAATATTAATGCTGAGTTTAGATTTTTCAGGTAAAGCGTGTTGCAGCTGGTGTGCGTCGGCGGCGACCATCGACATCATATGCTGGGTCAGTTCGACAATCAGACCCTGCGTTTCGGCGTAACCGATAAAGATATCCGGCGGAATGCGCCCTTCAATCGGATGCTGCCAGCGCAACAGGGCTTCCAGGCCGGTAACTTTCAAACTTCTGGATTCAATGACCGGCTGGTATTCCACGAAGAATTCTTTGTTTTTAAGGCCGCGGAGAATTTCACGTTCGACGTTGTGCCGGTTGAGCAGGCTGAAATAGATCAGCGCGCACACCAGCAGGCTGAGCAGCAATCCGCCGAGCAGGGTGAAACGAATGTTGTCGCCGGTCAGGGAAGGGGAGTAAAGGCGCAGCGTGAACGGGAGATCGCCGGGGTTCACTTCAGTGAAATGGCTTTGAGGCAGCTTACTGACCGGAACCAGCCCTTCCTCGGAAGAGATCAGCGCGCTGTCGCCGATAAGCAGTGCAAAACCGCGATAACCTGTGCCGGGCAACGCAAAAAGCATATAAGGCGAGAGAGTCAGTTCCAGCGTGGCAATCACGCCATCGTTCGATATGCCGGGATTACGCTGCCAGACAATGATCACTGGCCGATTGGGCACTGCCGGGGTGCCCATTTGCAGGTCGATGCTCATCATTTTATCGAAATCAATATCGTGAAGTGAATGTGTGGCCGAAATGTTCTGGTTACCGGAAGCAGAAGAACAGAAAACCATGCCGTTGCGCACCAGCTGGAAATCGCGGACAGCAATGCTGAATGCGGCCTCGCGGTTAATTTCACTGGCAACGGAAGGGCAGGATTCCGACGTCAGCAGACCAATCCTGCGCATTGTGTCGGTGAGCTGATGAAAATAGCGGGAACTGAATTCTGAGGTTCTTTCGGCAATCTGCCCCTGCTCGCGGGCATTGTTGGCTTTGATCACGGTCAGCGTGACGATAATAAACAGAATAAAGAACAACACTGAAAAAAGGAGGCTTCGTATCAAATAACGGCGCTTGGGCAATACGGTGTGTGTCAGCGCCGTTCGTAAACCCATGTGTTTTGCCCTTTTTCTCGCCAAAGAAATAAAAGTATAACGTAGTTAAAAAACACCAGACCCTTAATACACTTTATTACAGGCATAAAAAAACGCCATCCGGAGATGACGTTTTTTTATTCGCTTGGTATGGGACAACAAGAATTAAATCATGGGGTAACGGAATCAGCCGTTAGCCAGAACTCTTCTTGCTTCGCGGTACCGTTTATTCCAGTAAGTCTCGTTCAAATTCGAAATCATCACACCTGCGCTGGTGGAAGCATGAACGAACTGATCATTACCTAAATAAATTCCGACGTGGCGCCCTGTTGAGCCCGCACCGAACAATACCAGATCACCCGGGCGTAGTTTAGAACGCTGGATTTTCTTACCTTTTTCTTCCTGTTCATACGTCGAACGTGGAAGGTCCATACCAAATTGTTCGCGGAATGTTACCTGGACGAACGCTGAGCAATCGATACCACGCTTGCTGTCACCGCCTAACCGATAACGAACGCCTTTCCAGCCAGCGTACTGATCCATAATTTTGGATTTAACGTTGACGTTACGAACCATTGCTTCGAATTCATCCTGAGAGGCTTGCAGTAGAAGACCGTCTTTGTCATTTACTGCACGCATATCAGTTTGTGCGTTTTCTGTGTTCGAAGAATGTGTACCACTACACGCAGAAAGAATAATTGCTGCGCCAATCGCGGGAATCAGCCGCGTGATATATCTCAGAAACGGTTGAGACTTGACCATTATTGTTGTTATCCCTTGCTGTCCTTAACGATGAAATCGTTATTAAAATTACCAAACCAAGCGAGACTACCTGCCGCGATCAGATGGGACAAACACCTAACGGGCAAAATGTGCGTCAGAGCACGTTTTTTCCTTCAAACCGGGTGTTTTTGCCACATTTCTGTTCAAGCGTTTTGGAGATTACCGTAATGAATAAGGGATTGCGAGAGGTTTTACGGGATTTTTTATAAGAAATTGTGATGTAAGCTGATGTAAGTAAAGATGTTAAAAACGATGGGTGATTTTTATACTAATTTGGGTTAAATCCGCATCACAAGCGGGTTTTCAAGCCATAATTTAGCAAAGTATATCTGGGAATTGTCTGGAAAAAAGATCATGCAGAACAAAACGTTCTGCATGATCATAATTAAATTATATGTATGGAAAAATCAGGCTGGCGTATTAGGACTTTTTTTACCGGGGAGTTTTCTCTCCAGCCAGTTAATCAGCAAATCACTGGCGGGCGTCATCAGCCACCAGCTTGCCCCGACCAGCACCACAGACAGTGAACCTACCGCGATATCCGTAAACCAGTGCGCCCCGATCATCACGCGCGGCAGCGAGAAGATGGCGGTGATCACCAGTGCAATCACAAATGCCGTCTTACTCAGATAGCGCAACATGAAGCAGGAGAAAATAATCAGCATCATGCCGTGGTCGCCCGGGAAGCTGTCTGCGGACGAATCTTTGGTCGGGATCCCGGTCAGCTGGCTGACGCGATTAACGCCCTCAAAACTCAGCGACGGGCTCTTATGGCTGACCGGCAGCAAATGCCCGAGCTGATTGAGTACCACGGCGGTGAGCAGCATCACAAAACCAATAATGACGTAACGGCGGCGGCCGGCGGTGTCTTGTTTCAGGAAGTAGCTCAGATAAAGCACCCCCATTGCCAGCAGGGAAATCACGTCGAAAGCCCGGTTATTGGTCACCGCGACCAGATGCAGGAACCAGGCGTCCGTCGTCAGGTGACGGTTAAAGAAGAAGAAAATCGATTTATCAATCGGGAACCAGAAACCATGGTTTGCAGGTAAATAGAAAGATAAGAAAAGAGCAACGCCTAATACGTTGAGTATCAGGATTGCTGGAATATTTCGGCGCCACATAGCAGGAAGCCCTATTGTTAGCAGGATAAGTATTAATTTAGTCAGCGTTAACTTAATCGGTTGAACTTAAACGAACCTTCAACAAAGTGGATTGTAATGTGTTCCATTGTGCTTTATCGCGAGTAATCAGCTCAATTCTGCTGTCTGAGGGCGCCATTGGTTTGGTTTCAATTCTCAGGTCATTACCCTGACGATTTACCAGCAACGTCCCCTCTTTAATACGCAGAATGCCTTTCACACGGTCAACCGGTGCCTGACGCGCCCAGTCGAGAATACCCGCGGTATCAAAGACGGTTTCAGCATCAAAAATCCACCCGCAGCTGGTGTAACCGTCGGCTTCGTTCAACGCACGACGCCAGCGCTGTGTTTCCGGCAGGCTCAGTGCGGCCAGCCCGCGCACCGGGGCGTGCGCATGATGATGTTTACCCGCGGGTAATTCGGCCTGATTCAGACGCGGTAAATCGAGCAGCGCCGGGTCAATCTCACCCTGAACGGCAGTCACCAGCTGACGTCCGCCGCCGTTCAGGCTAAACCATGCATCCAGCGCCTGATTATCCTGCGCCTGCGCCACATCGGATTTATTGGCAATAATGACGTCTGCTGAAGCGAGCTGATCGCGGAAGTTTTCATTACCGATGACGCGCTGATCGCTTAACTGGCGGGGATCAATCAGGCATAACGTCGCGTTGAGCGTCAGCCAGTTTTTGTAAACCTCAGACGTTAATAAAGAAAGGATCTGCTTCGGATGGCCCAGCCCGGTAGGTTCAATCAGCAGACGATCAGGTTTTGCCTGTTGCAATAACATATTGAGACCCACCTGCATCGGCAGGCCGTTCACGCAACACATGCATCCGCCGGGAATTTCTTTGAGCACTGCGCCGCTGTCCGCCAGCAATGCCCCGTCAATCCCGACTTCCCCAAATTCATTTACCAATACAGCCCATTTTTCTCCCTCAGGCTTCTGAGCCAGCAGATGGCGCAGCGTCGTCGTTTTGCCGCTGCCCAGAAAGCCGGTGATCAGGTTGGTTTTGGTCATTTTCATGCATCCTTTAAATAAATTTACACGCCAATGTGCAATGACGACTTAAGAAAATCCAGCGTTGTGCCGATGGATAACATGGATTGCTTAGTTTCGACGTCGCGGCACTCAATTATTTTTAGCGGACCGATGCTAATTGGTTTAGATTTATTAATGTTAAATGGATGTATCGTGAATTTTAAAAATGTAAATTCAAATGAGGTGTTGCCATGAACAGGATCAAATGGGTACTGTTTTTGGGAGTTTTGGCCTCAGGGATGATGCAGTACGCCAGCGCGGGATCAACCGGTACTATCCATTTTTATGGCGCAATTGTTGAAAGTGGCTGTAACTTCAAAACCGGTGGAAATAAGCTTGTCAGCAGTTGTGAGCGGGGCGCTGCGAAAGTCACGCAGGCGCGTCAGATCAGCGCGACGAATCCACTTTCTTTCAGCCTGCCACTGTCTTTAGGCCACGTGACGACACAACAGGTGAACAACAATCCTCATCTGGCGCTGATGACGGTGTCGTATAACTGAATTTGTGAAAAACGATGAGCATTTCTGATTAGTTCATCACCGGTCATTTCTGCACAGACAGTATCAGCGTTAAGTGGCCCGACAACTTTGAAAACTGGCTGACCCAATTTTGATCGGGTCGTCAGTTTTCCCCTCTGGTTCTTCCCCTTTGTGCCCACATGTTATAATTTCCCCTCCTGTATCAGGCATCCGGAGCGCTGAAAAAAGCCGTTTCAGGTGTAGGACCAATTTCATAGCATCACCAGCGGGGCGACATTATGCGACTTTATCAGGAGATTGGCGGCCATCTGCGCCGTGATATCCATGCCGGAAAATACGCCCCTGGCGACCGCCTTCCACCGGAACGTGATATTGCTGAGTTTTACTCGGTGAGCCGCAGCGTGGTGCGTGAGGCACTGATTATGCTGGAACTTGAGAAGGTCGTTGATGTCCGCAAAGGTTCCGGCGTTTACGTGTTGCACCAGACCGATGTATTGCCGCAGGAAGATGCGGACAGAGGTTACGGCCCGTTTGAACTGTTGCAGGCGCGGCAGTTGCTGGAAAGTGAAGTGGCGGCATTTGCGGCCATGCAGGCCACCAAAACCGACATTCTTCAAATGCGTGATGCGATTGAAGCGCAGCGAAGTTGTATTGCGCGCGGTGTTTCGGATGATGTGGAAGATCAGCGTTTCCACGCACTGCTGGCGCAGGCATCGCAAAACAGCGTACTGGTAAAACTGGTGGACGATTTATGGCAGATTCGCCAGCGCAGCTCTATGTGGGAAGGGATCCACCAGCACGTCGGGGATAAAAACTACAGCCAGATATGGCTGCTGGACCATCAGGCGATCCTTCAGGCGGTTTTACGCCGTGATGCCAAAGCCGCGAAACAGGCCATGTGGCAGCATCTGGAAAATGTAAAAGATATGCTGCTGAAAGTCTCGGATGCCGATGACCCGTCTTTTGACGGCTTCCTTTTTTCGTCAGTGCCTTCGGAACTGAATGACTGATTCTGCTCTACAATAAGAAACGGCTGCCGGAGCAGCCGTTTTTTTATACGGTGGATTTTCAGCCCATGTATTTCGCGACGGTTTTCTTCGCGCCAACCCTTTGCAGGTCGGCGTAAGCATTCAGGATGGCCTGCACCACTTTTTCTTCCTGCGGCAATTGCTCACCGAATACGCCCGTCAGCGCAAGCAGCGCTTTCACACGCGGTTCGCCATCAGCGGTAGACGACACGATTTCAGCCAGAGTTTCAGCCATTGGATCTTTAATCTCGATAGGCTGACCCGCATCATCCGTTCCGCCGATATAACGCATCCAGCCCGCAACGCCGAGCGCCAGTAACTCGTAAGAACCGCCGTTTTTCACATGCCAGCGGATGGAGTCGAGCATACGTTGCGGAAGCTTCATTGTTCCGTCCATGGCGATTTGCCAGGTGCGGTGTTTCAGCGCCGTGTTGCAGTAACGGGCAATCAGGCTGTCGGCATAAGCGGTGAGATCGACACCTTCTACGCTCAGCGTCGGTGCCTGTTCTGACAGCATCAGGCGATGGGCTGCTGCTTTATAATTCGCATCTTCCATGCAATCGTTGATGTGCTGATAACCGGCCAGATAACCGAGATAGGCCAGGAATGAGTGGCTGCCGTTCAGCATCCGCAGTTTCATCTGTTCAAACGGCAGAACGTCGGAAACCATCTGCGCACCGGCTTTTTCCCAGTCAGGGCGGCCGGCAACAAAGTGATCTTCCACCACCCACTGAATGAACGGTTCGCAGGCAATGCCGCACGGGTCAGTCACGCCGCCCAGCGCTTCGGTGATTTCTTCCAGCGTGGTGTCCGTGGCCGCCGGAACGATACGGTCAACCATGGTGCTTGGGAAAGAAACGTTCTCAGTGATCCACTTCGCCAGTTCAGCTGAGCGGGCTTTCGCCATACCCAGAACGGCGTTTTTGACCACCAGACCATTTTCAGGAATATTGTCGCAACACAGTACGGTAAAGCCTCGCAGGCCGCGCTCATGACGCAGACGCAGGGCTTCCACTAACACGCCGGGCGCTGTGCAGGGCGCCTGACCACCGGCCAGATCCTGCTGAATTTTTGGATTTTGCAGATCCAGCTCGCCGGAGCCGGGTTCAATGCAATAGCCTTTTTCGGTGATGGTCAGTGAAACAATTGCTACTTGTGGCTCGGTCAGTTTCGCCAGCACGGCATCCAGCCCGTCAATCCCGCCGTGGACCGACTCATGCGCTGAGCCGACGATAATGGCCTGATTTCCTTCGGCACCTTTTTCCAGCACGGTAAAAAGATGATCCTGCCCGCGTAAGCTTTTGATTAATGACTCATTGCCAAACAGGCTGACTTCACAGATCCCCCAGTCGCCACCTTGCTGGTTTAACACCCGGTTGGTCAGCAATGCCTGATGGGCGCGATGGAAAGCACCAAATCCGAGATGAACAATGCGGCTTTTCAATGCGTCACGATCATAACCAGGTAATGACACTGCTGCTGGCAGGGACGCTGTGGCAATAGTTTTCATGCAATACTCCAGGCAAGTCAGAAATAATGAAATTGGTCAGGCCAAATTGGGGCTGTTTACCCGTAAACTGAAAAGTATGCTGGATAAAGCGACGATTTAAGCCGAAATCAGGCTTTAGAGTGTAAAGTCATATGATAGAAAGGGGAATTGGTAAGTCCAGACAGCCACTCGTTTTGTGATACAGATCGAGTGTCTGAGATATTTGTGATGAGAAATGCGGGGCAAAAAAAGGAACGCCGTGGCGTTCCCTTAAAAAGCGGGGCAACTGACCTTAGTCTGCGCGGCCCATATAACGACGTTCAGCAATATGAATGCGGATTTTGTCGCCGGAGCTCAGATATTCTGGCACCTGAATATTCAGGCCGGTAGCCATCACAGCAGGTTTGGTACGTGAGCTTGCAGACGCACCTTTGATACCTGGCGCGGTTTCAACGATTTCCAGATCCACTGTCTGTGGCATTTCCAGCGCCAGCAGCTGGCTGTCCAGCGTCAGAACCTGCATACCCTGTAAACCCTCTTCAGGAATGAACAGCAGCTCTTCTTCAATCTGCGCTTTATTGAAGGTGTAAGGCGTGAAGTCTTCGTCATCCATAAAGATGTACTCATCGCCGTCAACGTAGGAGAAATTCACCTTACGGCGGGTCAGGGTGACGGTGTCGAGAATGTCGTCACCTTTGAAGCGTTCTTCCACTTTGCCGCCGGTACGCACATCGGCGAAACGCATTTTGTACAAGGTGCTGGCACCACGGGCACTTGGGCTCTGCACATCAATGTCTTTTACCAGCAGCAATTTGCCGTCGTAGTTCACAACGAAGCCGCGTTTAATTTCGTTAGCACGTGCCATATAAATAACCTGTCAGCAGAGAGAATAATAATTTGCGACACGTTACCCGCGCCGCCGATTTCAGGCAAGCAGATAGCGTAAAAAGAGTCGGGAAAACCCGCTTTCTGACGCAATTCTTGTGGTCTGCCGGCCGACATTAAAAATGTTCGATATACAGTGTTAAAGAGTAGTAAATATTTCGCTGGTGGCGGTGTTGCGCGCCTGCTATTGTCGCGCCTCAAAATGAGGCCTGAGGAGGCTGTTAATGGACTGTCGTACCGATTGCGGAGCCTGTTGCATAGCGCCTTCAATTTCCAGCCCGATCCCCGGAATGCCGGACGGCAAACCCGCCAACACCCGCTGCATTCATCTGGCCGATAACTTCCTGTGCCAGATTTTCACCTCGCCGCTGCGGCCAAAAGTTTGTGGCAGCCTGCAGGCCAGCCGCGAAATGTGTTTCACACACCGCGACCAGGCGCTGACATATCTCATCAAACTCGAAGCCGATACCGCGCCTTAGGCTGCGGCTTCCGGCGTTTCTTCCGCTGGCTTATCGACGTTTTTCACATTCCAGATGCACGCAACCGCGCCCACCACCATCACCAGTGCGGCGTAAAACACTGCGTGGTACGTCCAGAACTGCGCAATCACGCCCGCCAGTGAACCGGCGAGGATCCAGCCTGCACGGGTGGAATTGGTGAACAGCGTTGTCGCCGCACCCGCCTGACCCGGCATTAAATCCTGAAAATACAGCATGCCGATGCCGGCCAGAATGCCGATGAAAATGGCGTTCAGCAGCTGTAAAGCAATCATCGCTGCGGCTCCGGTCGTAAATAAAATACAGGTGTAGAAAATCACCCCCGCCAGTACGGCAAACCGCATCAGGAAACGCTTACCTAACTGTTTTGCCAGATATCCGGCGATCAGCATGGTCGGGATTTCGAGACAGGCGGCGCTGCCCATCAGCACGCCCGCCAGTTTCTCAGGCAAGCCCAGTTCGCGCACCACATACAGCGGCATATTGATCAGATAAATACTGTTGGCCGCCCACATCAGGGAACAGGCGATAAACAACATCAGCGTGTCGCGGCGGTTGCGGCGCGGGGCTTCCAGCGTGGCAGTCGTTTTGATGTGCGCTTTAGGCATAGAGGGCAGGAACATCCAGACCATTGCGCCACATAACAGAAACGCCAGCGTGGCGGCGCAATACATGAAGGTAAATCCGAATCCCATCGACAGGGCGAAAGCCAGCGGCGGCCCGACAACCCAGGCCAGAGAAACCTGTGCGCGCAAAATAGAGCTGAACATCACGGCTTCGCGCCCGGTTTTCTCGGAATGCTCGCGCGCAAGGGCAAACATTTGCGGGTTGGCGGTTGAGCCGAAACTCGACAGTAAAACGCCTATTAACAGCAAAATAAAGTAGTTACGGTTGAAGGCGAAAAGGACACACGCCAGTGCGCCCAGAATGCAGCAATACAGGATCAGCGTTTTGCGGTCACCGCGTTTGTCCGACCAGGTCGCCAGCAGCTGGCTGACGAAAATGCCAATCACGGCGCTGCCGGTGAAGAAGATGCCGACCATAAACGGGCTGACGTGTACCTGAGAGGTCAGAAACAGGCTGAGCGTCGGGGTCTGAAGGGCACCGGCAATACCTGTGAGAAAGGCGATGATCAAAAAAGCAGTCGACGTCATGTCGGGTAAGCGGCGGGCTGACGTTGTAGAAATTCGCATTAGATAGCTGAACCAGAGTGAAGAGAAGGAGGACGAAATTTGCGCGAATGTTACGTCAGTTTAAAAAAAACAAAAACAGGTTTTGATCATCAAAAATGTAAACCGGAGTGTATTTGCCATACTGAATAATAAAACCGCACATTGTGTTAAAAATAACCCAAACCGGCAGCCGTCCGGTCAGAGGAGGTCATCCACTCAAACCCGCCAGCTAACTTCAGCTAAACTGTTTTTGGCCGCTTCAGCCTGACTTCAGCATTTGCGTTAAGTCACAGGCTTCAGGGCGTCGCAAAAAAGGAAACTGTGCGTGGCATCAAAAAATTGTTACGTCAAATCAGGGAAAGCTTGATTTAAAAACAGGCCGGATTGAGACTCCTTGAAACGTTTCAGCGTTGTCAGTTTCTCTTCTGAAATTTGATGGCGCTCCTTTTTTCTCAGTAAAGCTGAAACGATTCAATTTCAGCAGGAGAGGAGAATTATGTTCCAACTGTCACAGCAAGATATTCATCTCGGTGCGGCTGCCAGCGATAAGCAGGAAGCAATTCGCCAGGTCGCAGCAGCACTGACTCAGGCTGGCCGCGTCAGCGAAGGCTATGTAGACGGCATGTTAGCGCGTGAGCTGCAAACTTCTACATACCTTGGCAACGGTATTGCTATCCCGCACGGCACCACCGATACCCGTGATCTGGTGCTTGATACCGGCGTCCAGGTTTTCCAGTTCCCGCAGGGCATCGCGTGGGGCGAAGGGCAGACTGCTTATGTCGTTATCGGCATCGCGGCGCGGTCTGATGAACACCTCGGTTTGCTGCGTCAGCTGACGCATGTCTTAAGTGACGACAGCGTGGCTGAGCGTCTGGCAAAAACAGATTCAGCTGAAGAACTGCGCAGCCTGCTGATGGGCGAGAAAAATGCCGCTGAATTCCTGTTTGATACCCAGCTGATTGCTGTTGATGTGGCGGCGGAAAGCCTGATCACATTGCAGGCGCTGAACGCAGGCCGTCTGCAACAGGTGGGTGCCGTTGATACCGCTTTCGTCAGCGATGTTATCAGCCGCAAACCACTGAATCTGGGGCACGGCATCTGGCTGAGCGACAGCACGGAAGGCAATCTGAAAAGTGCTGCCACCGTCAGCCGTGCGCATCAGGCGTTTGATCTGGCCGGTGAAAAGGTTTCTATGCTGCTGACGATTTCTGTCGCAGATGACCAGCCGCTGGACGTGCTGAATTACCTGAGCGACCTGCTGATTGCCAATAAAGCTGAACGCTTGCTGACGGCAGATGCCGTTGGCGTGCTGGCATTGCTGACCAGCGAAGTCGAAGAACAAGCCAACGTGCTGACGGCTGAATTCGTTATCCGTAACGAACATGGCCTGCATGCGCGTCCGGGCACGGCATTAGTGAACGTGATCAAACAGTTCAGCAGTGAAATCACCGTTACCAATCTTGATGGCAGCGGTAAACCTGCCAACGGCCGCAGCCTGATGAAAGTCGTGGCGCTGGGCGTGAAAAAAGGTCACCACCTGCGCTTTACCGCCAGTGGTGAAGATGCAGAACTGGCATTAAAAACCATCGGCGAAGCGATTGCCGAAGGTCTTGGGGAGGGCGCATGAGCCGTCGGGTCGCCACAATTACTTTAAACCCTGCGTACGATTTAGTGGGCTATGTGCCTGAAATCGAACGTGGTGAAGTCAATCTGGTGCAAACCACCGGTCTGCACGCCGCCGGTAAAGGCATCAACGTTGCGAAGGTGCTGAAAGATCTCGGCATCGACGTCACCGTTGGCGGCTTCCTGGGCAAAGAAAATCAGGACGGCTTCCAGTTGCTGTTCAGCGATCTGGGCATCGCGAACCGTTTCCAGGTCGTCAATGGCCGTACGCGTATTAACGTCAAACTGACCGAAAAAGATGGTGAAGTCAGCGACTTCAACTTCTCCGGCTTCAATGTGACGCCTGCTGACTGGGAACGTTTCGTGACGGATTCCCTGTCCTGGCTGGGTCAGTTCGACATGGTCGCCGTGAGCGGCAGCCTGCCAGCGGGCGTTGATCCTGACGCATTCACTGACTGGATGAAACGTCTGCGCGCGCAGTGTCCTTGCATCATTTTCGACAGCAGCCGTGAAGCACTGGTGGCCGGTCTGAAAGCTGCACCGTGGCTGGTTAAACCTAACCGTCGTGAACTGGAAATCTGGGCTGGCCGTAAATTGCCGGAACTGAGTGACGTGGTTGAAGCTGCGCATGCCTTGCGTGATCAGGGAATTGCCCACGTGGTGATTTCTCTGGGTGCTGAAGGCGCATTGTGGGTTAACGCCTCCGGCGCGTGGATCGCCAAACCGCCAGCCTGTGAAGTTGTCAGCACCGTCGGTGCCGGTGATTCCATGGTCGGTGGCCTGATTTACGGCTTGCTGATGCGCGAATCCAGCGAACATACGCTACGCCTGGCAACGGCTGTTGCCGCACTGGCTGTCAGCCAGAGTAATGTCGGTGTCACCGATCGTCCGCAGCTCGCGGCGATGATGGCCCGTGTTGATCTGAAACCCTTTTAATCCGCAGGAGGCAGAATGAAAACGCTGCTGATGATAGACAGTTCGCTGGGACAGGCTCGCAGCCATCTGGCGAAAAATTTGCTCGCTGCTGCTGCGGCGAAAGCAGGGCATCAGGTGGTCGATCAGGCCGCTGACGCTGAAGTTGTGATCGTGGCCGGTGAGACCGTACCCAACGATGCGACGCTGACAGGTAAAAACATTTATACCGGTGATGTGGCGGATGCCGTTCGCGATCCTCAGGCATTTCTGGCACGCGCACTGACAGAAGCCAAACCTTACGTGGCACCGGCTGTAGCCGTATCAGCACCTGCCGGTGCAGTTGGTCCAAAACGTATCGTTGCTATCACCGCCTGCCCGACCGGCGTGGCGCACACTTTCATGGCGGCTGAAGCCATTGAAAGCGAAGCGAAAAAACGCGGCTGGTGGGTGAAAGTGGAAACCCGTGGTTCCGTCGGTGCCGGTAACGCCATCACGCCTGAAGAAGTGGCGGCGGCAGATCTGGTCATCGTTGCGGCTGACATCGAAGTGGATCTGGCGAAGTTCGCCGGTAAGCCGATGTACCGTACCTCTACCGGTCTGGCATTGAAAAAGACCAAACAGGAGCTGGATAAAGCACTGGTAGAAGCCGAAGTGTTTGCCCCTAATGCACAGGGCGCAACTTCCACGGCGAAGAAGAAAGAAGCGGGCGGTTCTGGGCCATATCGTCACCTGCTGACCGGCGTGTCTTACATGCTGCCGATGGTAGTGGCGGGTGGCTTGTGTATCGCGTTGTCCTTCGTTTTCGGTATTAAAGCCTTTGAAGTTAAAGGCACGCTGGCGGCTGCGCTGATGCAAATCGGGGGCGCTTCAGCCTTCGCGTTGATGGTTCCGGTTCTGGCGGGCTTTATTGCCTTCTCCATCGCTGACCGTCCTGGCCTGACGCCGGGTCTTATCGGCGGTATGTTAGCCGTGAGCACCGGTGCCGGTTTCCTTGGCGGTATAATTGCCGGTTTCCTCGCGGGTTACGTGGCGAAAGCTATCAGTGGCAAGCTGAAGCTACCGCAAAGTATGGAAGCCCTGAAACCTATCCTGATCATCCCGCTGGTCGCGAGCCTGATTACGGGTCTGGTGATGATTTATGTTGTCGGTACGCCGGTGGCAAAAATCATGTCAGGTCTGACCGCATGGCTGCAATCTCTGGGTACTGCGAACGCCGTACTGCTCGGCGCAATCCTCGGTGCGATGATGTGTACCGACATGGGTGGCCCGGTAAACAAAGCGGCTTACGCGTTCGGCGTCGCGTTGCTGAGTTCTTCCGTGTACGCACCAATGGCCGCCATCATGGCTGCCGGTATGGTGCCACCACTGGCGATGGGTCTGGCGACCTTGCTGGCGCGTAACAAGTTCGAACAAAGTGAACGCGAAGGCGGTAAAGCAGCGCTGGTTCTGGGCCTGTGCTTTATCTCCGAAGGTGCGATTCCGTTCGCTGCCCGTGACCCGATGCGTGTTCTGCCGTGCTGTATCGCCGGTGGTGCACTGACCGGTGCGTTGTCCATGGCATTCCATGCACAACTGATGGCACCGCACGGTGGTCTGTTTGTTCTGCTGATCCCAGGCGCAATCACACCGGTACTTGGTTACCTGGTGGCGATTATTGCCGGTACCGTTCTGGCGGGTGGCGCTTATGCGGTTCTGAAACGTTCAGATGCGCAGCTGGCCGCTAAAGTAGCCTGATAATTGCTGTTCAGCAGGTGAGAGAAGCGCGACTTAAAAATGAGTCGCGCTTTTTTTTGCAGCGGTTATCTGCAAAATTAAGCCGCGACTTCAGCCGCCGCTTCCCCTTTTAACCACGCGATCTCATCTTTCCAGATCTCCGGATCAACCGTCTCGAGGATCATCGGGATACCGTCAAACCGCGCGTCGCGCATCATCCAGCTGAACACCGTATTGCCAATGTTTCCCTGACCGAGGCTGTGGTGGCGGTCGACGCGGCTGTTGAATTCGCTCTTCGCATCGTTGAGATGCATACCGCGCAGGTACTTAAATCCGACAACGTCTTCGAAATGTTTGAAGGTCTTCTCGCACTCTTCGACAGTTCGCAGATCGTAACCGGCGGCGAAAGCGTGGCAGGTATCAATGCAGACGCCGACGCGGCTTTTGTCTTCGACGCCATCAATAATTTTCGCCAGATGCTCAAAGCGGAAACCCAGATTGCTGCCCTGACCGGCGGTGTTTTCGATGACGGCGGTGACGCCCTGCGTCTGTGCCAGCGCGATGTTCAGGGATTCAGAAATGCGATCGAGACATTTGTCTTCATCGATTTGCATCAGGTGGCTGCCCGGATGGAAATTGAGCAGCGAAAGGCCGAGCTGTTCGCAACGTTGCAGTTCATCAAGAAAAGCTTCGCGGGATTTTTCCAGCGCTTCGGTAACCGGGTGGCCGAGGTTAATCAGATAGCTGTCATGCGGCAAAATCTGGTTGCTCTGATAGCCATACTTTTCACAGGCTATTTTGAATTTTTCGATGACATCTTCCGGCAACGGTGCCGCTTTCCACTGACGCTGGTTCTTGGTGAAAAGCGCAAAAGCCGTGGCTTCCAGCTCGTGTGCCCGCAGCACGGCCTGATCGACGCCGCCCGCAGCACTCACGTGTGCTCCTATAAACTTCATTTCCGCTCCTCATTTATTCTTGATCTAAGGGAGAATGATAGCGCCTGCACAAGGCAGGCGCAGCAGAGAAGTGTTAAAACCCGCAACATTAGCCAAAAAGATGCTGAACCAATTCGTTGATCCCCGCGCCGCCTGCAATCAGCCAGACAAACAATATTGCCGCCAGCAACATCGGTTTCAGCCCCGCCTGACGCAGCGCGCTGATGTGTGTTGTCAGGCCAAGCGCTGCCATCGCCATCGCAAGCAGCACGGTGTCGAGCGTGATGAGAGGCGGGATCCAGCTGTGCGGCAGAATATCCAGCGAGTTGAACGCCGCCACCAGAATGAACATCAGCGCGAACCACGGGATCGTGATGTTACGCAAACCTGATTTCTCACCGGCTTCTTTCACACCTTTACCGCGGGCAATCCAGCCGGATAACAGCAGCAGGAACGGAGCAAGCATCATGACGCGGATCATCTTGGCAATCACCGCCGCGTTTTCAGCGTCCGGGCTGACACCCTGACCGGCGGCAACCACCTGCGCCACTTCATGTACCGTCGAGCCGGTATAAATCCCGAACTGTGCAGCCGTGAGGTTCACCCAGTGATAATGCGCGTTAAGTTGCCATAACCACGGATACAGGAAGATGGCCGCGGTGCCGAAAATAACGACCGTAGCCACGGCAACCGTGACTTTTTCTGCTTTGGCGTTGAGCACCGGCTCTGTCGCCATCACGGCGGCCGCGCCACAAATGCTGCTGCCTGCGCCGATGAGCATGGAGGTGTCGCGGTCTAATTTAAACACGCGTTGTCCCAGCCAGCAGGCCAGCGCGAAGGTGGAACACAGCATCATGGCGTCAATCAGAATGCCGGTTGCGCCGACGTCAGCGATTTGCGCGAACGTCAGGCGCAGGCCGTAAAGAATGATGCCGAGCCGCAACAGGCGCTGCTTTGCCAGCGTGACGCCTTCCTCGCACCATGGCCGGGCGGCAGGATAAAACGTGTTGCCGATAACCATGCCGATAACGATCGCCAGCGTCAGGGCGCTCAGCCCGAGCTGGCTTAGCGCCGGAAAATCACTCAGCCAGATAGCCAGAGCAGTAATGACGCCGGTCAGCGCCAGGCCGGGAATGACACGACTCATCCGCAGCGGTTGCGGAACGGTATTTTTGAGTGTGTCGCGTTTATTGAGCGGCAATGTATTCATCGTCGTTTCCTCATCTAAGGAGTGATGCGATAAGGCTACGCCGCGCTTATATAAAAATGAAATTGATTATAACTTTATAACCTATCTGAAAAACTGGTATAGAATGCGCTGAAAACCGGGGGCAAAATGGTCGCCCCGATCTACGGGTCTATACTGAAGAAAGAGAAAGCGTGCGGTACGCGGCGGTTTTTCTTCTGAACAGATTTCTGAGCAGACATTTTTGAACAAGCAATCAGCGGACCGGAGTGCTTGTAAGGATAGCGGGACATTTATGCACATAACATTGCGACAACTTGAAGTTTTCGCCGAGGTGCTGAAAAGCGGGTCGACTACGCAGGCCTCGGTGGTGCTTTCATTATCACAATCCGCGGTGAGTGCCGCACTGGCCGATATCGAAGGCCAACTTGGCGTGCAATTATTTGACCGTGTCGGTAAACGGCTGGTAATCAATGAGCATGGGCGTCTGTTATACCCGAAAGCGCTGGCGCTGCTTGAACAGGCGGGCGAAATCGAGCGCCTGTTTAATCACGACAACGGTTCGCTGCGCATCGGTGCGAGCAGCACCATCGGTAATTACATGCTGCCGGCGATGATTGCGGAATACCGGCTGGATTTCCCGCATACGCCGATGGAACTTAACGTCGGCAACACCAATGACGTGATTAACGCCGTCTCTGATTTTCGGGTGGATCTGGGGCTTATCGAAGGGCCGTGCCAGTTGCCGGAGCTGATTACGCAACCGTGGCTGGATGACGAACTGGTGGTGTTTGTCGCGCCGGAAAATCCGCTGGCGGGGCAGACGGTTTCACTTGAAGCGCTGGCGCGGGAACCGTGGATTTTGCGTGAACGCGGCTCGGGCACGCGCGAAGTGTTAGATCACATGTTGCTGCCACAGTTACCGGATTTCAATCTGGTGATGGAGCTGGGAAATTCCGAGGCCATCAAGCACGCGGTGCGTCACGGAATTGGCATCAGCTGTCTGTCGCGCCGGGTAATTGCCGAGCAGCTTAGCAGCGGCTCGCTGGTGGAAATCCGCCTGCCGGTTGCCCCGCTGGTGCGTAAGCTTTATCTCATTCATCACCGTCAGAAACACATCTCCAACGCCTTATCGCGGTTTTTAACCTATTGTCGCGAATCCTGATTACGGTCTTTCACTAATGATCCGCGGCCTGTTATGAAGGTGTCTTATAACAGGTCGTTCCTGCTATTCAGAGCGGCAGGTTTTGCTACAATCCGCGCTTAAATTTTATAATGACGAGCGGATATAGGGTAAAAATGGCTCAACAACCTACAAAAAATACGCAGGTGGCTCCCACACTGCGTCGCGAGCTCAAGGCACGTCACTTAACGATGATCGCCATCGGCGGTTCAATTGGTACGGGTTTATTCGTCGCCTCCGGCGCGACAGTTTCACAGGCGGGCCCGGGCGGCGCACTGCTGTCCTACGCACTGATCGGCATCATGGTTTACTTCCTGATGACCAGCCTCGGTGAACTCGCGGCATTCATGCCTGTTTCCGGTTCATTCTCCACGTATGGCTCCCGTTATGTCGAAGAAGGTTTCGGTTTCGCACTGGGCTGGAACTACTGGTACAACTGGGCGGTAACTATCGCCGTTGACCTCGTGGCCTCACAACTGGTGATGAACTACTGGTTCCCGGACACGCCGGGCTGGATCTGGAGCGCCTTGTTCCTCGGCCTGATCTTCCTGCTTAACTACATTTCCGTACGCGGTTTCGGCGAAGCGGAATACTGGTTCTCCCTGATCAAGGTGGTCACCGTCATCATCTTCATCGCCGTGGGCGTGCTGATGATCACCGGCATTATGCGGGGTGCTGAAACAGCGGGCTGGCACAACTGGACAATCGGTGATGCGCCGTTTGCAGGCGGGTTTGCCTCGATGATAGGTGTGGCGATGATCGTCGGTTTCTCCTTCCAGGGAACCGAACTGATTGGCGTGGCCGCCGGTGAATCTGAAAACCCGGGCAAAAATATCCCACGGGCAGTGCGTCAGGTGTTCTGGCGTATCCTGCTGTTCTATATTCTGGCGATTCTGGTCATCAGCCTGATCATTCCTTACACCGACCCAAGCTTGCTGCGTAACGAAGTGGGCGATATCTCTGTCAGCCCGTTCACGCTGGTGTTCCGTAATGCCGGTCTGCTTTCCGCCGCAGCGGTGATGAACGCCGTGATCCTGACCGCCGTATTGTCTGCCGGCAACTCAGGCATGTACGCGTCAACCCGTATGCTGTTTACGCTGGCCAGCGAAGGTAAAGCGCCGCGCATTTTCGCCAAACTGTCGAAAGGCGGTGTGCCGCGCAACGCACTTTACGCCACCACCATTGTGGCCGCGCTGTGCTTCCTGAGCTCAATGTTTGGTAACCAGACCGTTTACCTGTGGCTGCTGAACACGTCCGGTATGACGGGCTTTATTGCGTGGCTGGGCATTGCGGTGAGCCATTACCGTTTCCGTCGCGGCTATGTTTCACAAGGTCTTGACCTGAAGAAACTGCCTTATCTGTCCGGCTTCTTCCCGTTCGGCCCGGTCTTTGCCTTTGTGCTGTGTCTGATCATCACGCTGGGCCAGAACTATCAGGCGTTCCTGAAAGATACCATTGACTGGGGCGGCGTTGCGGCGACGTACATTGGTCTGCCACTGTTCCTGATCATCTGGTTTGGCTACAAGCTGACCAAAGGCACCAAAGTGGTGAAATACAGCGAAATGGAATTCCCGGAACACGTGGATAAATAACTGACCGGAAGGGCTATTTTGTTGCAAAGGCGGAGCTCAGGCTCCGCTTTTTTTATACCTTTCTTTCCGTAATGCTTTGTTACTTCAGCCCTGTTTCCCCGCGCCCGATCTCTCTGTAACCTTGATAGGTTCTGTAAACTGCATTGATAATCGTTATCATTTCTTTTATTGTTAGCCCCACTTCAGGGAAACGTAAAGGAATCGGAAGAAGATGAATTATCAGCAGAATTTTATCAGTACGCTGTTCAGCAAACGAATTGCTGGCGGATTATTAGGATGCACCCTTGGCATGTTAAGCCTGAGCGCTCAGGCGGTGACGGTCACGGATATTGCCGGAAGAACGGTCACGGTGCCGGATGACGTCCAGCGTGTAGTGCTGGGAGAAGGGCGGTTATTCTTTGCCGTTTCCCTGCTCGAAGGCCAGAAGCCGTTTGACCGCATTGCGGGCTGGCAGGGCGATTTCCGTAAGCTGGATCCGCAAACGTACGCGACGTATCAGGCTAAATTCCCGCAGATCGACAAAATCCCGCTGATTGGTAACACCAGCGCCGATAGCATCAGTCCGGAAAAAGTGCTGACGCTGAATCCGCAGTTAGCGATTTTTGGTTTGTCGGGCCACGGGCCGGGCAAAGAAAGTGCGCTGGTGACACAATTGCAGAAAGCCGGTGTGCCGGTGGTCTTTGTTGATTTCCGCACGTCGCCGCTGAAAAATACCCTGCCGAGCATGGAGCTGCTGGGTAAAGTGCTCAACCGCGAAAAACAGGCGCAGGACTATATCCGCTTTTATCAGGACAACATCAAACGCGTCACGGATGTGACGAAAGACATTCCTGAGCAGGATAAACCGAAAGTCTTTATCGAATTACGCGCCTCAACCGCGGATGAATGTTGCCGTTCTGCCGGTAAAGGCAACATGGGTGATTTCATCGATCAGGCGGGTGGGGTTAATATTGCCAAACCGTTGCTGCCGGGGCCGCTGGGTCTGGTCAATCTCGAAAAAGTGATTGCGGCGCAGCCGGATGTATATCTGGTCAGCGGTGGCGGGAAACCGGCGAAAGCGGGTGATCCGGCGCCAACCGGGTTAGTGCTCGGCGCACAAACCACGCCGGAAGAAGCACGTGCCAGCCTGACGCCGCTCCTGCAACGTAAAGGCATCAGCACGCTGAAAGCCGTGGAAAATGGCCGCAGTTTTGGCATCTGGCACAATTATTACAATTCGCCGTATAACGTGCTGGCCGTGCAGGTCTTTGCCAAAGCATTTTATCCGGAGAAGTTTGCGGATTTGGATCCGCAGGAAACGCAGAAACAACTCTATAAGCAGTTCCTTGCCGTGGAACCGACAGGCACTTACTGGACGGATGCGGTTAAACCGGAAAGCGGCAAGTAATTCCGCCGTCAGTTTTTACGTTAAAGAGACAGAAGCGAATCATGAGTACAACGACCGAACCCGCGCTGGCGGTGAAAGCCACTACCGACAACAGCGTGATGGGGCGATACCAGAATATCGTCCGCCGCCGTCTGTTAATCATGCTGGTCCTGGTGCTGGCGATTATCGTCTCACTGGTGATTGATTTCATTATGGGGCCGTCGGGGTTGTCACTCGGTACGCTGTGGAAAACGCTGTTCGATGCGGCAGCGGCAGATCCGGGCACGCGCGTGATTGTGTGGGATATCCGCATGCCTTACGCGCTGATGGCGGTGGCGGTGGGGATGTCTCTGGGGCTGGCGGGTGCAGAAATGCAAACCATCCTGAACAACCCGCTGGCCAGCCCGTTTACGCTCGGGGTTTCTTCTGCGGCAGCGTTCGGTGCGGCACTGGCTATCGTACTGGGTATCGGCATTCCGGGGATCCCGGATCAATGGTTTATCTCCGCGAACGCCTTTATTTTTGCGCTGCTCGCCGCGCTGATGCTTGACGGCATCACCCGCTGGACGCGCGTCGCCAGCTCCGGCGTGGTGCTGTTTGGTATCGCGCTGGTCTTTACCTTCAACGCACTGGTTTCCCTGATGCAGTTCATCGCCACCGAAGACACCTTACAGGGCTTAGTTTTCTGGACGATGGGCAGCCTGGCGCGTGCGTCGTGGGTGAAACTGGGCGTGCTGCTGCTGGCGTTTCTGATTTTACTGCCGTGGTCGATGATGAGCGCGTGGAAGCTGACCGCGCTGCGTCTGGGTGAAGATCGCGCGGTGAGTTTTGGTATCGACGTGCGCCGTTTACGTCTTGGCACGTTGCTGCGTATCAGTATTCTTTCCGCGCTGGCGGTGGCATTTGTCGGGCCGATTGGTTTTATCGGGCTGGTCGCGCCGCATATTGCGCGCCTGATGTTTGGTGAAGATCACCGTTTCTATCTGCCGGCGAGTGCGCTGATTGGTGCGCTGGTGCTGTCGATGGCGTCGGTGGCGTCTAAAAATCTGGTGCCGGGCGTCATTATTCCGGTCGGTATCGTGACTTCGCTGGTCGGCGTGCCGTTCTTCCTCAGCATTATTCTTCGCCACAGGGGGAACGTCTGATGTCTGCGATGCTCGAAACCGATCCGCAAACGTTGTTCAATGCCGCCACGCAGGGGCTGCAAATCCGCGATTTCAACGCGGGTTATCCTAAGCGCCCTGTGATCCGCAACCTGAACGTACCGATGCTGCCGCGCGGGAAAATTACCGTGCTGCTCGGGCCCAACGGCAGCGGGAAATCCACCTTACTGCGTTCGCTGGCCGGGCTGAACCGGGCGGAAGGGCAGTTGATGCTCGACGGCCACGATTTAATGCCGATGCCGTTTGCCCGTCGCGCGGAGCAGGTGGTGTATCTGCCGCAAACGCTGCCAGCCGGTGTGCATCTGCATGTGCTGGAATCCATTATCGTGGCGCAGCGTGCGTCTGGCGGTAAAGGAAAAGCCTCTGAAGGCACGGACAGCGTGATGGCGCTGCTGCGTCAGCTCGGTATTGAACATCTGGCGCTGAGTTATCTGGATCAGCTTTCCGGCGGGCAGAAACAGCTGGTCGGGCTGGCGCAATCGCTGATCCGCCAGCCATCGCTGCTGCTGCTTGATGAACCGCTCAGCGCGCTCGATCTGAACTACCAGTTCCACGTGATGGATCTGGTGCGCAGGGAAACGCAAAAACGCAATATCGTGACCGTGGTGGTGGTGCATGACATCAATATCGCGCTGCGCCACGGCGACCGCGTGCTGATGCTCAAGGACGGTAATCTGATTGCTGACGGCGAGCCGGAAGCGGTGATCACCCCGGAAAGTCTCGCGCGCGTTTACGGCGTGCGCGGGAGAATTGAACGCTGCTCGCAGGGAACGCCGCAGATCCTCATCGACGGACTGGTCAGCGACCCTTCGATTTAAGTTCTGACGAAATAAAAACGGACGCAGCCAACGCAGCGGCGTCCGCCTTTCACATTGTGAGCCTGAAACTAATAAAAACATCCTGATAAACCGGGCGGGTTTGTTCGCGCCGCGTTTACCGGTTTGACGGAATTTAATTACAACGTCCCGCACCGGCGGGGTTGTTTTATCTCATGGAGAGAAGAAATGGTTAAGGTCAAATTTACACCGGCGATCAAAGCCGGGCTGCTCGCTCAGTTGTTTGCCGCCGCGTGTCCTGCGATGGCGGAAGACGTTTCTGAAGTGAAAGAAAAAGAAGACCAGATGGTGGTGACGGCTTCCGCCATCCAGCAAAACCTCAAAGATGCGCCAGCCAGTATCAGCGTCATCACCCGCGAAGACCTGCAAAAAAAACCGGTTCAGAACCTGAAAGACGTTCTGAAAGATGTGCCGGGCGTGCAAATCACCAATGAAAGCGACAACCGTCAGGGCGTCAGTATCCGCGGGCTGGGCAGCGGTTACACCCTGATTCTGGTTGACGGCAAACGCGTGAATTCCCGCAACGCTGTATTCCGCCATAACGATTTCGATTTAAGCTGGATCCCGGCGGAATCAATCGAACGTATCGAAGTGGTGCGCGGGCCGATGTCCTCACTTTATGGTTCCGATGCGCTGGGCGGCGTGGTTAACATCATCACCCGCAAAGTCGGCACCGCGTGGCACGGTACATTGAGCGCGGACACCACGGTTCAGGAACACCGCGATCGCGGCGACAGCGGCAACGGAAATTTCTTCGCCAGCGGCCCGCTGGTTGACGATCTGCTCGGCGTAAAAGTCTACGGCGCGCTGGGTAAACGTGAGAAAGACCAGGCCAGCTCCGCCAGCGGCAGCACCGGCCAGCCACGCATCGAAGGCTACACGTCGCGCAACGCCAATGTGGAATTCTCCCTGACGCCAACCGAAGATCAGGATATGACGTTCGGCTACGGTATGGATCGTCAGGACAGGGATTCCGATACGTTGGATAAAAACCGCATTGAGCGCGAAAACTACTCGCTGGGCCACAACGGGCGCTGGGGGCTGGCGAACACTGAACTGCGTTTCTACGGTGAAAACATCGAGAACAAAAACGCCGAAACCATCACCTCGAAGAATAATTCCCTCGATGGCAAAGTCGTGATCCCGCTGGGGGATTACAACCAGTTCCTGACGTTCGGCGGCGAATACCGTAACGATAAACTCGAAGATGGCGTCAACATGAAGAGCGGCAGCAGCACGCAGGCCAACCAGTACGCGCTGTTCCTCGAAGACGAATGGCGTATTTTCGAAAGCCTCGCGCTGACCGGTGGCGTGCGCATGGACGACCATGAAAACTACGGCGTCAACTGGAGCCCGCGTGCGTATCTGGTCTACAACGCCACCGACACCGTTACGCTAAAAGGCGGCTGGGCATCGGCCTTCAAAGCGCCGTCCCTGTTACAGCTCAGCCCGGACTGGCAAAGTGCTTCCTGCCGCGGCAGTTGTAATGTGGTCGGCAGCAAAGACCTGAAAGCAGAAACCAGCGAAAGCGTGGAATTCGGCATGTACTACGCCGGTCAGGAAGGCTGGCTGGAAGATGTGAGCGCCAGCGCCACGGTCTTCCAGAACGATATCGACGACATGATCACCGTTATACGCACCGCCAACCGTAATCTGGCGCCGACCTACGCGAACTTTGTCGGCTTTGACGCCAGCGGTAATCCGATCTTCCGTTACTACAACGTCAATAAAGCCCGCATCCGTGGTCTGGAAACCGAAGTCAGCCTGCCGGTTACCGACGTGCTGAACCTGAAGCTGAACTACACCTACAACGATGCGCGTGACCTGAGCAACGGTGGAAATAAACCGTTGTCCGAACTGCCATTCCACACCAGTAACGCTACGCTGGACTGGAAACCGTGGGATGCCTGGAGCTTCTACGTTTCCGCCAACTACAAAGGTAAAAGCCGCACCGTCACCGACGGTAACGCCACACCTGGCGGATACACCGTCTGGAACACCGGCGGTTCGTATCAGGTGAATAAAGCCGTGAAACTGCGGGCCGGTGTGCTGAACCTGACGGATAAAGACCTGAACCGGGATGACTACAGTTATAACGAGGACGGACGCCGGTACTTTGCGGCGATCGACTATAGTTTCTGATTGCAGGAGGCCGCTGCAAAAGCGGCTTTTTTCTCGCGGCCAGCCAGAAACCGAGTCTTCTTCGATTTGAGCTTCCGGTGAAACCGGAAAAGTTTGCCAGCTTTCTGAAAGCGATTATTTTCCGTCCCACGCCTTTAAGTTTTGCTCTCTGACAGATAATTTCGCTTCCGGCGACAACTTATTGTAATCCTTCGCCAGACCGCTCTCCCAGTCACCGTACAGCGGGTTCGGCAGAACGATATATTGGGTGCCGAACTGCTGATGGTTCTGGTTCACGAAGGCGCGGCGCTGTTCGTTATTCTGGTGATAAGTGGCGGATCCGAAGTCGTTAAGATTGTCGCCCACGTATAAGACAACGTGATAACCGGCGGCTTTGACAGCGTCAAAACGGGCCTGCTTGTTGGAGGTATCGGAACTCAGCAACACGGTTTTGTCGTTGGCGCCGGTGAAGCCCAGACGGTTCATATTGTCGACAGTCGCGGCGTATTCACTGGTTTTTCGGTTTGAAACATAGAACATCGTGCCGCCGTGGGTATTGACGTAGTTGGCGAATTCAACAGCGCCCGGAACGGCGGTTGCCTGGCGGGCTGCCGTCCATTGTGACCAGGTTTTGCTGTCGAACGGTTTGTTCGCTTTGACCTGCCACGCGCTGTAAGCGCTGTTATCAAGCATAGTTTCATCAAGATCGACGATGACGGCTTTCTTCTGTCCTGCCAGTGGCTTGGCCTGGTCATACGCCATTTTCGCGGTGTTAAACGCCTGATAAGCCAGCGCCTGATATTCACCGGATTGCTGGAACCAGTTCAGCGCCATCACCGACTGATCGTTCAGTTTCTGCTGGGTATCCGGCTTTTGCTGCGCACAGCCGCTTAGAGCCAGCATGATCAACGCACTGGTGGTGCAAAGCGAAATTTTATTCATTAGTCATCCCTATGCTTGTTAAGAAAGATTCGCATTCATGAAAATCGTTAAAACTGTAGCAGATTCAGCGGGGTGTGGAAGAGTTTATGACGATTATCGCGAGGCGTGTCGGAAAATGGCATAAATGAAAAAAGCCGGAGGGTGAGTCCGGCCAAAAAAATCAAAGACAGAGAAATAACAATGAGGGAGGATATTTGACTTAAATCAGAACTGATAAACCAGACCGACAGCCGTCACGTCGTCGTTATTCAGAGCCAATTTATTGTCGTCAGACAGTTGGTTGATTTTATAATCAACATACGCGGACATGTTTTTGTTGAAGTAATAAGTTGCCGCTACGTCAACATATTTAACCAGGTCTGCATCACCGATATTTTCAATATCTTTCGCTTTAGTCTGAACATAACCCAGTGACGGACGCAGGCCATTTTCAAACTGATATTGTGCAACAGCTTCGAAAGTTTGTGTTTTATTAGCAAAACCGCTGCCAGCAGGTGCGCCTGCAATACCGCCAGGCACGGTAATAGCGATCATATTACGGGTTTCAGCATACATAGCGGCTAAATAAACACCGTTTGCATCGTATTTCATGCCGCCGGTCCAGGCGTCTGCTTTATCGCCTTTACCGTAAGTAGAATTGCTCTGGCCCGTTGTGCGGTCAGAAGAAGCATAAGCGCCACCGAAGCTCACGCCGGTATCACCCAGTGCGTAAGTGGTCGACAGGGCATAGCCGTCACCGTTTGCGGTGCTGCTGCTGCGGCTGTCGTTTTCGTTTTTACCCTGGTACTGAACGGCAACGTTCAGACCATCAACCAGGCCGAAGAAGCCGCGGTTACGGTAGGTTGCCACACCGTTGGTACGGCCTGTCATGAAGCGGTCAGCTTTGGTGTAACCGTCGCCGCCGAACTCAGGGAACATATCGGTCCAGGCTTCAACATCGTACAGTGCGCCGTAGTTACGGCCGTAGTCGATGGAACCGTATTGACCGAATTTCAAACCTGCAAAGCCCAGACGGGTTTTGGTACCGGTAGTGCTTGGCGTTTTGCTGTCAGATTCAGCGTGGTTAGCCATCACGTTGTATTCCCACTGACCGTAGCCGGTGATTAAATCATTAATTTGTGTCTGGCCTTTAAAACCGAAACGAATGTAACTCTGGTCACCGTCATTGCTGGCAGAATCAGAGAAATAATGCAGCCCTTTAACTTTACCGTACAGATCCAGTTTATTACCGTCTTTATTATAAACTTCCGCTGCGTGAGCCCCTGATGCAATCAGTAAACCAGGAATTAAAAGTGCCAGAATATTACGTTTCATGAAATTGTACCCTGCATTTTTTATTAAAAGCTTTTCGGGAAAGCTTTATATGAAGTCTTATGGAAAGA